>JBLIFI010000025.1:0-20653 GCA_047633715.1 Flammeovirgaceae bacterium | reverse complement strand
GATTTATTCAATAATTAAAAAAAATCTTTTTTGCGCAAAAGAATCTTGGCAAATCAAGGAAATCCCATAAATCATGATCGCAAAGGTAAACCTAAATTCTGAAAAGCCGAAAGCGGTTGATTTGCAAAACCTGCAATTCAACCGCTTTTCTATTCTTATTTCCGAAATGGAATCTCCGAAACAGGTTATTCCCAGTTTCCAGAAAGTGTTACGTCAGTTTTTGAACCAAATCGCAAAGGCCATCTTTTTGGGCTTGGGTGCTCTTCTGTTCTTGTTTTGTCCATTGGGTGATTGTCGATTACCTCCAAAACAGACACTTCTATAATTCCTTTCTTGACTTTTCCTGAAGAAATGTCGAATTTCTTGTCATCAGTAGCAGGAATGTAAGGTAATCTGTCAGGATTGAAATCTGGAAAATCTTCTTTTGGGAAAATTTTTGCCATTACTGTCTCCACACCAATAGTATCTTCAAGCACCTCAATAATATCACCTTTATAATAATCTGGGTCGGTTCTATCTCGAGGAGTTATTTCTTCTTTCTTTTCAATAATATACACATCGCCATTTTTGACAAAATCAACCAATGAATCCCAATCGGCTGTATAGTAGCCATTCTTGACTTTGAAAGCCTTTTCTGCCAAACGGATTGTTTTGAGCTTATCCACTACAACCACTTCAGATTTTTTAATTTCCTCAGCCAGTTGGATTTCTGAATAAACACTATCGAACAATAAGTAACCCATGAGAGCGACCACGGGAATCATTAGAATAGAAAATATCTGCGTTTTAGTCATGGTAATATCATTTTTTTGTGCAATAATATGAATTTTTATAAGTATTCCATGAAAGAATAGCCAAAAAATAACAGGAATTTTTCTTGTTGCACCAAGATAATGCCTGAGTGTGAAAAAGATACAGGTTTTGAGTAAAAAAATGTACGGTATGAAAACTCCTGTGGGTGCATCTCATTTTGTTGCATTTCGTAGAAAATCGGCTAGAAGCCGACACCTTGCATCACTCGCCTTCGAGCGACAGATTCCAAATCCTTACTGCGATATTTTGAGATGCGCTCACTCCTGTTTACCCAGAACTTTTTTTCATTTATGATTATTTCTACTTTAAGACTCTAAAAATATGAAACCTGTTGCCCACTAGCTGAAGCTAGTGGGAATTGAATTCGGATTCCAAACCATCATTAAAAGGGTAAATTCTATCATTCAATTGCATCCATCTTCAGGTGGATGTTTTTTATGGCAAATTCAAGACATCAAGTTTGTGGAAAACAAATAAAAAGAGGTGTAATTGACATTTTAGTAAAGAATCTAAGTTTTTTTATCTGAATTGTGTTTGTGTGACTCCTTTGACCATCGGAAAGGTCTGAAAAAGACCATTTCCGAGGAGTGTTTTCATTTTTTGTACAGTAATCTATGAGCTGTTTTGACTTGAGTATTCAAAATGAATATGATATTCCTAGAGTCCTAAAGTAGAATTATAGGCCTGTAGCCAATACCACAACTGGCCGTTTGCATTCAATTTTGGGGAAACTAAACTGAAATTGAGCTTGAAATTTAATCAGGTTGAATTTGAAGTGAAAAGCCTTTAAATATTATAAGCCATTTCCCAAAATTGGCGGAGCCGCACCTTGCGACTTCTCACCAGCTTACTTAACTCTCAGCGTCTTGTGGCGAGTTCTCGGAAATATTGATGGTTCTATCGTGAATTTGGGTATTGAGTGCAATTCATGATTTTGAAGTTTAAGTTATTAGGTTCAAGCGTGGACGCTTGGGAAGCCCCGCTTGAACCAGTTTTATTGCTTGTTTTTCGAGTTTTAACAAACTCGAAAAACAAGGTAATTTCTTCAACTCTTAGTTTTGTTATACCTTTTTACCAAATTCACGATAGAACCATATTGATTTCTTCTCATCAATGAAGGAATTGCTAAATCCAACAAAAAAAACCTGATTGTTTTTTTGTTGGAGTCAAAGGGAAGAGAAACCAAAACAAGAATCATCTCAATCCAAAAAAAAATCTAATTTGTGAAAATTTAAGTGGAATTTGTATATTTCTAAACTATTGAGTCTAATTCTGAAATTCAGATAGATTTGCAGGCACTAAATATGAATTAACAATAGCATAAAATAATATGTCAAAAGCAATTACAGAAGAGGAATGGGCGCTGAAGGTAGAAGAAAATAAAAAAATCTACCACGAACACTTCGACCAAGAGTACTCTAAGAGCCTAGTGAACAATGTTCTAGTTCCATTAGACAAGTATTATTTCCGTACCAAGTCTGTTGGCTTTGAGGAGTGGGAGAAAAGGAATATTCCGAATGTGCCAGTTATTTACATCAGTAATCACTCTGGAATGGCTTTTCCGTGGGATGGGATGATGTTGACTTCTACACTTTTGAAAAGAGCAAATTTCGAGACAACAAAGTCGGCACGCCCATTGGTTGCACCCATGCTCACGAAAACGAAATTGGTAAATCCGTTTATGGTAGATGAATTTTGGCGCAGAGCTGGGGCAATTGACGCTACTTATTTGAATGCGGAAACGATGATGCACTATCAGGATTCTGACTTTTTCCTTTATCCTGAAGGCGTTCCTGGCATTGGGAAAGGTTATAACAATAAGTACAAACTCCAACGTTTTGCTACTTCTTTTCTTAGAATGAGTTTGAAGTACAAGGCGGATGTGATTCCGATTGTAACTGTGAATGGCGAATATATTAACCCATATAGTTACAGTTTTGAGTGGGCGAATAAGATTGCCAGAAAGGTTGGAATTCCATTTTTGCCAATTTCATTCATGCTTATTTTGGCAATTTTTCAGCCTTGGCTTTTCTATTTCGGGTTTCCAGCCCAACTCACTTTTGTGAAAGGCAGGAGAATGAGTCCGTATAAAATGATTGACAAGGAGTATGCTGATATTACGGAAGAGGAAATTAAGGAATTGACCAAGCACATTCATGACGAAATGCAAAAAGATTTGGATGAAGCGGTTAAACTTTATGGAAAAAATCCTTTTAAATGGGGAGAGTTTTTCAAGACGATTTTCAGCGCAGGTAAATTGTTGCCGTTTGTGATTCCTAGTGGTTGGCCAATCCTTTTCAGAGAACATGCAAGTCAATTTGAGAAGAAAGGAAAAGATTTCCAGATGGAATATGGCTGGCTGAACATGTTGAAATACCTATTTAAAAATCCATTAGCTATTTCGCTTTTCATTCCAGTTTTAGGCTTGATTCCGATGATAATTATTGGAGCTATGAAGGTTAAGAAATAAGAATTGATTGGATTATTCTCATGCCAAATCATTTTTGGTTAAACCTGAATTGGGGAAATAGCATCTATTTTTCCAATTCAGGTTTCAGTTTTGACAGCATATCATTTATTTTGCCATCGAAAAGAATTAATTGTACGACAACCTTATTGTTTGTACTCAATATTGCTACATATAATAATGCACTCTCACGAATATCTCCAACAATTTAGTAAAAAAGTTTTTTTGGCAATGGGTTGCCCCGAAGCTGATGCACAGCTCGCTTCCGAAGTATTGATTTCCGCAGATTTGCGAGGAGTTGATTCGCATGGAGTGGCTCGGCTCATTGGCTACGTTCGCCTTTGGGAAAACAAGCGGGTAAATCCCACTCCAAACATAAAAATTGTGCACGAAACTCCAAGCACCGCTACTTTAGATGGCGATGGCGGATTGGGTTTGGTAGTTGCCCCAAAAGCCATGGAAATTGCCATGGAAAAAGCCGAGAAAGTCGGCACAGGCTGGGTTTCTGTCAAAAACTCCAACCATTACGGAATTGCAGGCTACCACGCTATGATGGCTTTGGAAAAAGATATGATTGGCTTGTCCATGACGAATGCTAGTCCGCTAGTTGCACCCACTTTTTCTACCGAGAGAATGTTGGGAACAAACCCGATTGCCGTGGCAATTCCTGCCGATAAGCAACCTCCATTCGTTGCTGATTTTGCCACTACCACCGTGGCGAATGGCAAGTTGGAGATTTCGCAACGCAAGCAGGAAAATGTACCTGCTGGCTGGGTTCAGAATGCAGATGGGAAAGCTTCGGAAAACCCTGCGGAATTGAAATCTGGTGGCGCATTATTGCCTTTGGGTGGAGATAGAGAGCACGGAAGCCATAAAGGTTACTGTTTAGGCTCAATTGTAGATATTTTCTCTGCCGTACTTTCTGGAGCGAATTATGGGCCTTGGGCACCGCCATTTGTCAGTTTCTTGCCACTCCACCCGAACCCTGTTGGAGAAGGTTTAGGGCATTTTTTAGGCGCAATGAGAGTTGATGCTTTCCGACCTGCAAGTGAATTCAAAAGCCACATGGATAATTGGATTACCAGATTCCGAGAAGCAAAAACTGCTGAGGGGCAACCAAAAGTGTATATTCCTGGCGACCCAGAATTGGAGATGACTGTGAAACGAAAAAAAGAGGGAATTGAATTGCTTTTGCCTGTGGTAAATGATTTGAAAGAAGTGGCAAGTAAGTTTGGAATGAGCTTTAAGGATTAAGCACGTTGTGCCGTTTATTATCGGAATGCCGAACCACGGGATTCGCACTCTTTTGTATTTGACTTTAAGGAAAGCCCCGTTTAAATGAGACTATTAAGAACTCGAAATAGGAAACTATTTAAACCAAACTACTTAGTTCTACTTTAAGACTCTAAGTTTTTTTTATCTGAATTGTGTTTGTGTGACTCCTTTGACCCTCGGAAAGGTCTGAAAAAGACCATTTCCGAGGAGTATTTTCATTTTTTGTACAGTAATCTATGAGTTGTTTTGACTTGAGTATTCAAAATGAATACGATATTCCTAGAGTCTTAAAGTAGAATTAGTGAAAGAAATTAAATAACTTACTCCATTATATTTGTTTCTTTTTGTTCTATTCTTCGTTAAAAATATTATCCGTAGCGATGCTATGCCTACTATTTTTGCCTAGACTAGTCTCAAAAACAAACTGAGATAATGGCCACTTTATTTAATTTGTTTCACTTAGAACCCTATTTGCCTTTCATTTATGGTTCAGAACAAAAACTGACTGTTTCAGAACATCAGTTTTTAGGATTGGATTCAATCATGTAAACTTGTAACTATTCAAAATTGGCGTATCAGGTATTTCACTTCTTGATTGTTCAAATTATAAATCTATTTTTTATAAAAAAAATGCTTCTATCGTGAATTTGGGTATTGAGTGCAATTCATGATTTTGAAGTTTAAGTTATTAGGTTCAAGTGTGGACGCTTGGGAAGCCCCGCTTGAACCAGTTTTATTGCTTGTTTTTCGAGTTTTAACAAACTCGAAAAACAAGCAATTTTTTCAAATCTTAGTTTTGTTATACCTTTTAACCAAATTCACGATAGAGCCAAAAAAATTATCCCATGAAAAAAACAACACTACTATTACTCGTAAGTTTCTTTTGCTTAGAAACAAGCTCCGCACAAAAATTAAGCTTCGGAATTGCAGGTGGCCTGAACATGACAAGTGTTCAGTTTGATGATAACGATGAAGTGGATTTTGGGAGTACACTTAAAAGTAGCTTTAATGGAGGTGTTTTCGCACAAATCAGCTTATTGAAAGACAAATTGATTTTGCAACCTCAAATTATGTACTCTGCCGAAGGGTTTGTTTCCAAAGTACAAGATACAGACAGCTCTAATGGAACGGAATCAGAAAAGAATTTGGAGACTAACTTGAACTTCCTGAATGTGCCAATCATTTTAATTTTCAAACCAACCAAGTTTTTCAACATCCAGTTTGGGCCTGAATTTGGCAGAATGCTTAAAGCAGTTGCTAAAGGCGATGTGAATAAAACAACTGTAACCAATATCTACAATCAGAATGAATTAGGCTTGAATTTGGGACTTGGCACAACCATCGCAAAAGTGATAGATGTAAATGTGAGATATAACCACGGTTTGACTAATTTATTTGATGGTAATTCTTCACAACTAGATGGAAATGAGGGGACAACTGGCTCGGGTGCGGAAATTCCAGAAGGAAAAGTACAAATTTCAAACAGAATGTTTACAGTTAATTTAGGCTTGAATATTTCTGGATTGTTTAGAGGAAAGGAGTAATCAACTCATGAAATCAACAACCCGAAAAGGAAGCCCTTTCAAATCAGAGATGATAGAAAAGGCTTCCCTTTTTACTTAGTGAAAGAAATTAAATAAAATACCCCAGTTGGCTTGTTCTTTTGCCTGCCAAAATCACCTAAAAATTTAACCGTAATTACATTATGCTGAAATTTTTACGCAATCTTGGCAAACAAAATAACTACGCCTTTATGGCGCATTTTATTTAAACTCTTTCACTTATACACGATTCCTTATTCAAAAACTTCCATTGAATCTTTGAATGATTTGAATTCCAAAGGATTCCCACTAAGATCTAACACAAACAGGGTTTTCTGTTCGCCTACTTTCCCTTCGTAGCGAGTGTAAGGCTTCACAATGAATTTGATTTCCGCACTTTCCAAATTCTCACGCACTTGTTCAAATTCATCGTTGGAGAGCAAACAGCCAAAATGGGGAATGGGAACTGTGATTCCATCCACTTTTCCACAATAATCCAACTCAGGAATATTTTGACTAATATGTGCGGAGAGTTGATGCCCAAAGAAATTAAAGTCAATCCAGTTTTCAGAGGAACGACCTTCTTGGCAACCTAAAATACCGACATAAAATTTTCTGGTGGAGTGAATATCTTTGATCTTGAATGCGAGGTGGAATGGATTCATTGTTGTTAGAATTAAATTTGTCTGTAATCTGTTTTCAAATTTATAGCTTACTTGTCAGAATTTCCAACCCATAATTTAAGAATGTGTAAATTTGAAAGAAGGCTTTCTGCCCACAAAAAAATAATGGCAATCAATATGGATTTAAACCTAAAAAGATACTCGCTCTTAATTTTCATTCTTGCATTCTCTTCCTGTTCCTATGCGCAAAAATCGCAGACAGAATTTGACGGAATGCTAGACAAACTACTTTCCCATTCTGTGAAGGAAGTAAAGCCTTCAGATGTGTCGGTAAAGAGTGATGTGGTTTTTTTGGATACTAGGGAAAAAGAGGAATATGAAATCAGTCATATCGAAAATGCTATTTGGATTGGTTTCGATAATTTTGATAAGAAGAGTTTGGCAAAAATCCCCAAATCCAAACCCATTGTGGTTTACTGTTCCGTAGGATACAGAAGTGAAAAAATTACTGAGAGAATGGAGAAATTAGGGTTTAAAGATGTCTCCAGCCTCTACGGAGGAATTTTCAGTTGGAAAGACGCAGGACTAAAAGTGGTTGACTCTTCGGGGAAACCGACAGAAAAAGTTCATACTTATAATAAGAAGTGGAGCCAATGGCTGAAAAATGGGGAGAAGGTTTATTGAAACAACTATTTGCTGAAGGTTGAATCCAACTATTCGAGGAAATGAAGAAACAGATTTCCGAAAACCAATTTGACTATATTATAAAAAGAGAAAGCCCTTTTCACATGTGAAAAGGGCTTTCTCTTTTTGCTTGATTGGAATCAAACTTAGCTTGTGGCTACGGCTTCTACACCAGCCAATTCGCTATAAATATTGAAGTAAGAATCCATATAAGTGTCATCTTTCTCAATCATATTAACTTTCTCTTTTGGTAAATCTGAGAATAAGCCATTGATTTTTGTTTCCACTTCCTGACCTGCATTTGTTACCAAATCGGCATATTGTGCACCAATTTTCATGAAGCTATTGAAACTACCGCCTTCCAAAGAAGAAAGCATAGAGTCTTCTGTATCGCTCATTCTTACTTTCGCTGCCAAATCAGTTGCATTGAAAATATGGTCGAATTGCGTATTGTAAACTGTGAAAATACACTTAGCATCTTTGAACATTGGATCGTTCTTGTAAGTGGTTTTCAAGTAAAGTGGAATAAAACTCGTAATCCAGTCGTTACAATGAACAATATCTGGAGCCCAGCCTAATTTCTTTACTGTTTCAATTACGCCTTTGCAGAAGAATACGGAACGTTCGTCATTATCTGCGTGGAAATTCATTTGTTTATCGGAGAAAACTGATTTCCTGTGGAAATAGTCTTCATTATCGATGAAATAAACCTGCAATTTAGCATTCGGAATAGAAGCCACTTTGATTGTCAAAGGCTTTTCCTCATCACCAACTGTAATATTAATTCCAGACAAACGAACTACTTCGTGGAGCCTGTTTTTTCTTTCGTTGATTACACCAAATCTTGGAACCAGAATTCTGATTTCCATGCCTCTTTCTTGCATTGACTGAGGAAGTTTTCTGACATAATCAGCCACTTCAGTAGTTTTCAAGAAAGGGTTTATTTCGCTAGATACGTAGAGGATTTTCAATTTTGACATATGCCTGTACTTTTGTTTGATGATGGATGCAAAAATACGAAAAATTTGCCATTTTCTCAACTATTTCCACTAATATGCGCAAATTTTTCATTTTTGGACTTGTAAAGTTCCTTAAAACTGTACATCTTCCCACCCATTTTTTGAGAGAGAAATCCAAACCCAGAAACAACAAACGTATAGAGGCGATAGGTTTTTGAAATTAGCTTATTCTGCCACTTCATTACATTTGTTTTTTATAAGAAAAGCATCTCATAATTAGCTTTTAGAGAAGCCGAATTAAGATTTAACTCTTTGTAAATTAACACTTTAATACACGTAGCAATCAAACTAATTGGCTGATGAATAGATTGGAAAGCGAGATAAGCTAAGCTATTTCGCTGAGTACACTTCCTAATGGTCTAATACATCAAACCTACTGGTTTTTCAATGTACAACTTATGGAAAAATCCAAGCTAGAACCTTACACACTTATCTGTTTATATCTCAACACACTTAATGAGGAGGAAATGAGGGAATTACAGGCAATTTCAGGAAAATACTGTGATATTCGCTACGATTCTGCCATCATCAACTCATTGGAAAAGCAGAATTTGATTCAATGGGATTGGAAAACGATGGAAGTTGAATTGAAAGAAGAGGGCGTTAAATTGGCAAAAGCATTGATAAAGGAAATCTATGAAAGATAGTTTATTGCTTCATGTATCTTTTGAACACCTTAGATATTATGAAGTCAGAATAAATAACTGGTAGTGTGAAACAGGTAATGCTATGGCTATTAAGAAAGGCACAAGTGGACACTTGCACTATGTTTTTTTTGTGATTTCGCATTGCTTGTTTACAATCACCAAATAACTAAATCCAAACTACTGGTTTTGGATTTTACCCAATCCAACCATGTTGAAAAACGACACCATAAACTACATGAAAATCCTTAATAAAATCACGCTACTTTTCGCTTGTTCCCTTCTCGTTTTTGCCTGTTCGCAAAGAGACAGAGACAGAATAGGAAAAAACCTTGACTTACTTCCTCCTGCTCAGGGGGGGAAGGGCGAGGTGCTTATTATCATGGACTCCACCAAATGGAATGACACATTGGGAGTTGCTGTGAGGAAAGTTTTCCATGAAATTGTTCCTGCATTGCCACAGGCAGAACCTATGTTTGATATTACTTCTGTGACTGCCAGCTTGTTTCGTGGGCTTTTGAAGCAACATCGGAATATTATTGTGGTCACTACTTTTGACTCCAAGACCAACGAAGCGAAGTATTTGCAAGCTAATTTCACCGCAGAAAGCAAGAAGAAAATATTTGCCGATACCAGCTCTTACATACTAATTAAGGAGCATGAATATGCTAAAGGACAAACTATTATGCACCTTTTTGCCACTACGGAAAAAGACATGATTAGCAAACTCCAACAGCATAAAGCGGAAATTCAGAATTATTTTAATCTGAAAGAGGAGAATGCCATTAAAAAGCGACTTTTCAATGTGTTGGATAAGGATTTAATGAAGCTGTTTGATGCTCATAATGTCAAAGTAAAACTGCCATTAGGCTATCGGTTTGCTCAGGATACTACCAACTTTCTATGGGTTCGTTACCCTGAATTGAGGTTTGATAAGAATGTGTTTTTAGCGAATAAGCCTTATACTTCCGAGTCGCAGTTTGAGACAAAAAACATTATTGCTTGGAGAGATTCGATTGCCAAAGAACATCTTTATGGCGACCCAGACAACCCGAATTCATTTGTGAGAACAGAGAATTTAGAACCCGTTGTTGCCCAAGAAGTAACTTTTGATGGAAAATATGCCAAACAGATTCGTGGCAGATGGAAAACGAACAATATTTCTATGGGAGGTTCATTCATCAGTTATACTTTTGCCGATGAGGCTACTGGGCAAATCTATTATTTAGAAGCATTCCTCTATGCGCCTGGACAGAAGAAAAGGGAGTATATGAGAGAGTTGACTACTACTCTGAAATCTGTGAAAATGGATTGATTTATGATTTACGAAGTGTGATTTCAGGTTAAATGAGTCTAATTTTCTGCAAAATGAAATGGTTGGATTTTAAGATTGGATTTCTTCTATTTGTTTTGGCATTATTGGGTTATGGATTATTCTATTCCCTACCTGTTAAAAGCAGAACTCAGGTTATTGAAAATAGTCAATTTCTAGTGAAAGGAGAATTGATTTCTTCTGAAATCACAACAGAAATTGCACAAAGCAAGGTGGGAAATAAAATAAGACCAGTCGGAGTAAATCTAGCTTACTCTTATCAGTTCGGAAATCAGAAAATTGACAAGAAAGAATTCATAAACTGGGAAAGGCTGGCTAATTCTGAAAAGAACATTCTTCGAAATCATAAAGACTCTTTCTGTCTGAAAATCGCTTTTGATTCTACCAATTACCAGAATGGGAAAGCTTTTGTAGTAAATTGTAGCCCAAACTAATTCAGTCTTTTCAAATCGTATATCAAATTATGCCCGCCAACAGAAATGCACTCATTCGTTACCGAACTATTGACAGTTGCCTTTGCAACCGATTCAGAAAATGGACTTTAGATGATTTGATTGAGGCTTGTTCCGAAGCACTTTATGAATTTGAGGGAATTGATAAAGGAATCAGCAAGCGCACAATCCAGTTAGATATTCAGTTCATGCGGAGTGATAAGTTGGGTTATAATGCGCCAATTGTTGTAAAGGAAAAGAAATTCTATACTTATGAAGACGAGAATTACAGTATTATCAATTCCCCACTCACCCAAAATGATTTAGGCAGACTTTCGGAAGTAGTGGAGATTTTACGCCAATTCAAAGGATTTTCCCATTTCCAAGATTTAGGGGGAATGGTTCAGAAACTGGAAGACAAAGTGTTTTCTGCTAAAAACCATACTTGTTCCATCATTGATTTCGAGAAAAATGAGGGATTGAAAGGATTGGAACATTTGGAGATGTTGTATCAAGCCATTCAGAAGAAACAGGCTTTGGAAATCAGCTATCAATCTTTCAAAGCAAAAACTCCAAATACAATTACTTTCCATCCTTACTATTTGAAGGAATACCGAAACAGATGGTTTTTACTTGGCAAAAAGCCAAATGACAGATTTGTACAAACATTGGCTTTAGATAGAATGCTGGAAATCGCAATCTCCAAAGCAGCGTATTTGGATTCGGGAAATTTTGAATTGAGTAAATTCTACGAAGATGTGGTTGGCGTAACCGTAAATGAAGGAAAAAGACCAAACACAATCCATCTATTTTTCTCGAAATACCATGCACCTTATGTACTCACTAAACCTATTCATCATTCCCAAAAAGTGGTGGAGGAAACAGAATTTGGAGTAGAAATCTCCCTCAAAGTCCAAATCAACTTTGAACTAGAGAGGGAAATATTAGGCTTTGGAGATGGTGTAAAAGTACTTTCTCCCGATTCTCTGAAACATAGCATTCTCAAGAAGTTGGAGAATGCTAAGCTGAATTATGAGAGAGAAACTTGATTCGATAATTAGCTGATGCGATGATGATTAATATTAGATCTTCACAGACTTACAAAACCTAATCAGTATATGTGATTAGGAAATGATGTTAGTTGCAGACTGGCGGGACTAAAGACACCGTCAGCTACTTCATTTTCAACTCATTATTGCCCTTTATTCTGTATTTCTTCACTAACATGTTGAGCCAATCTTTGACAAAGGTTTTTCATTTCCTGAGCCATGACTGAATCATTCGTAGCAGACTCAACCGTATTTGCCATGCTTCCAATTGTGTCAATAAAGAATCTTTTCATTTCATGAATAGGCATATCTTTCGCCCATAAGTTGATGCTCATAGTTTCCTGTTTTTCCTGATTCCAAAGCATCAAATTAAATGCTTTCGTTTCTTCCAAGCCTGTAGAAAGACCATCTTGTGCATGCCAGAATAGTTTTTCTGGTACATTCTTATCGTCAAGTTCTACTTTCAATCGTATTTCTGAAGTTCTCATCTGTGTATTTTTTCAAAGTAAAATGATTTGGGAATAGCATTTCCTCATATAAATCTATTCGCATAGACAAACATTCTGCAAAAATCTATTTTTCCTGTCTGAATACACAATTTAACGCAACAAAAAATCTCGCTATTTCATATAGCGAGATTTTTTGTTGAAAAGCAAATGCTTTTTCTGTACTTCAAAATAAAAAAGAGTTCGGTAAAGTGTCTTTTAAGCACGTTGTGCTATTTATTACTTTTGTATCTTTCTATAAATGAGCCTATTAAGGCTTTGAAATAGGAAAATATTTAAGATAGACTACTTAATAACCGCTTTAGTTAGAGTCTTAAAGTAGAATTAGACCAACTCCTGCGCTTTTTCAACAACCTTACTCAATCCACCCAAGTCTTTCCCACCAGCAGTTGCGAAAAATGGCTGACCGCCTCCACCGCCTTTAATCTCCTTGGCGAGTTCTCTCACAAAATTTCCTGCATGGTAGCCTTTTTCAGTAACCAAATTGTCGGAAATCATAATGGCAACTTGTGGTTTTCCTGCCACATCGGCTGCCAAAACCATAAATAAGTTATCAATTTTGTTTTTGATGGAGAATGCCAAGTTCTTCAAGCTATCTGCATTCGGAACAGAAACTTTTTGGGCTATGAAATTCACGCCATCTCTATTCTCAACAGAATCTACCAACGTGTTTTTGACGAGTTCCACTTCTTTATTTTGGTAATTGGCAATCTGCTTCTCCAATTCACTTTTTTCTTGAATCAATTTCTCAGCCGTTTTGACTACATCTTTCGGATTCTTGAAAAGCGTTTTAATTTGGTCGAGCAAGTCAATTTGCTTATCTACAAAAGCTTCGGCTTCATTAGCCGTAATTGCTTCAATTCTTCTGACTCCAGCCGCTACAGAACTTTCCCCTGTAATTTTGAGCAAACCAATTTTACCCGTAGCAGGAACGTGAATTCCGCCACACAATTCCACCGAATAATCTTTATCGAAAGTGATTACTCGCACATAATCGCCATATTTCTCTCCAAACAAAGCCATTGCGCCCATATCTTTCGCTTTTTCGATAGGCACATTTCGGCTTTCCTGTAACTCAATATTCTCTCTGATTTTCTGATTGGCAATTTTCTCTACTTTGGCAACTTCCTCATCAGTCATGCCTTGGAAGTGAGAGAAATCGAAACGCAAGCTCTTATCGTTTACCAAAGAACCTTTTTGCGCCACATGTTCGCCCAATACTTCTCGCAAAGCAGCGTGGAGTAAATGTGTAGCACTATGATTGTTGGCAATCGAATTACGCCTGTTAGTATTCACTTCAGCACGGAAATCTGCCGACAAATCTTGTGGCAATTTGCTGACAATATGAATAATCAGGTCGTTCTCTTTCTGCGTATCAATTACAGGCACTTTTTCCGATTCACTAATTAGCAAACCTGTATCTCCAACCTGACCACCACTTTCTGCATAAAAAGGTGTTTTGTCGAGCACAATCTGAAAGAAAGTTTTTTTCTTTTCTTGGATTTCTCTATATCGGAGAATTTTCGCATTAGTTTCTGTGAAATCATAGCCAATGAAATCAGTTTCCTCGCCTTCGCTTACCTCAATCCAATCTCCTTTTTCAGAATCGGCATCTTTTCTGGAGCGGTCTTTTTGGATTTTCATCGCAGACTCGAAACCTGCTTTATCCAACGTGAAACTATTCTCACGAGCAATCAATTCTGTTAAATCCAACGGAAAACCAAAAGTGTCATAGAGCTCAAATACTACCCTGCCGTCTATAATCCATGACTCTCGAACTTTACTCATATCAATAGATTGAGAACCACCCACATTTTTTTGTCTTATTGCTTCTTCTGGAGGTTCCTTAAGCCTATATGAACTCATAACTCGATTTAGCATATCTAGTCCTTTAGCAAGCGTAGAAAGAAATGAGCTTTCCTCTTTTTTCACTACGTTCTGGATGAACTCCAATTGCCCAACGACTTCGGGGAAAACTTCATCGAATTGCTCAGCCAAAATTGGAATGAGCTTATAAAGAAATGGTTCACGCAAACCCAAGAAAGTGTAACCATATCTGACTGCACGTCTTAAAATTCTACGGATTACATAACCTGCTTTGTTGTTGGAAGGCAACTGTCCATCGGCAATAGAAAAAGTTATTGCTCGAATATGGTCTGCCATTACCCGAATGGCAATATCTTTTGTAGCATAATCCCTAGCTTTATCACTTTGGGCTCGCCAAAATGTTGATGAAACATCAAATGGTTTAGGCGTTAACGGTACTGCCTTAACAATCCCATCTTCATATTTTGTCTCAAAACCTGTTTTCTGAAAGTATGAGTTATATTCATAATCAGGCTCTGTTTTTCGATATTCTTTAGCAATGAACTGAATCATTGGCTGGAAAACATCTGTATCGTAATTGGAAGTTTTGCCTTGGATTGCCATAGCCAAACGCTCGAAACCCATTCCCGTATCTATATGAGTATTTGGTAGTTTTTCTAAAGACTTATCCGCTTTCCTATTGAATTGGATAAATACCAAATTCCAAATCTCCACCACTTGCGGATGGTCTTTATTGACCAAATCTTTTCCGCTTTCCTTGGCAATCTCTTCATCTGAACGTAAATCTACATGGATTTCCGAGCAAGGACCACACGGACCCTGTTCGCCCATTTCCCAAAAATTATCTGCCTTGTTGGCATAAATAATTCTGTCTTCTTCTATATGTGCTTTCCAGAAATCAGCGGCTTCGTTATCAGGTTCTAAACCTTCCGATTTATCTCCTTCAAAAACAGTCACATATAATTTGTCTTTCGGAAGTTTATATTCTTCTGTCAGTAATTCCCAAGCCCAAGCAATTGCCTCTTTTTTGAAATAATCGCCAAAAGACCAATTTCCTAACATCTCAAACATCGTGTGATGATAAGTATCAATCCCGACCTCTTCTAAATCGTTGTGCTTGCCTGAAACTCGCAGGCATTTTTGCGTATCGGCTACTTTCGTGTATTCTGCGCGCTTATTACCCAAAAAATAGTCTTTAAATTGATTCATGCCCGCATTCGTAAACATGAGCGTAGGGTCATTTTTCACTACAATTGGAGCAGATGAAACAATGGAATGACCTTTATTTGAGAAAAAATCTAAAAACTTACGTCTGATTTCTTTGGCATTCATATCTGAAAGTTTAAATTTGGCTCTTCTAAAACAATTATTGAAACAGTTTTAGAACTATTATTCCTTAGGAAAATTAAAATCTTGTTAATGAATTATACTTTTTTATCTAAGTATCGTTTAATAATTAGCAAATTTACTCTTCTTTTGCAGAATGCAAACCAGATATTGAAATCTGAACGACTATTGATTTTAACTAGCTGGAATCTGTTTACGGATTCATATGATATATGGCACGAATAAAATATTACTACGACACGGAAACTTGTCGTTATGAAAGAGTTAAGACTTCTAAAGCAGATGTTTTCGTCAACCTTCTCGGCATTGTTTGCCTTTGTGTGATTTTTGGAGGAATTATGGCCGTTGTTTATGTCTCAAATGTTCCTTCTCACAAGGAAATTACTCTTAAGAAAGAGAATGATGAGCTCCATTTGCATTTTGATGATTTGAATAACAAATTTAGTGAATTGCAATTTGCTCTAACCGATTTGCAGCAGCGAGATGACAAAATGTATCGAGTTGTTTATGAGACTGAACCAATGGTAAGAGGAGGTATTGGTGGTTCAGAGAGGTATTCTGCATTACTAAATGCCGATTTAGAAGAGGAAAAGTTAATTGTAACTGCAAATAGAACAATTGATTTACTACATAGACAAATCGAAACCCAGCATAAGTCTTATAAAACGTTGTTTGAGTTGGCGAAAGACAAAACAGAAATGTTAGGCTCAATTCCCGCTATTCAACCAATTCATAATAAAGACTTGAGAAGGTTTGCTTCTGGATTTGGTTATAGAATCCACCCAATCTACAAGGTAAGAAAAATGCATACAGGCGTTGACTTTACTGCTCCAACAGGCACACCAATATTCTCTGTTGGTAATGGCAAAGTTACCAAAGTAGAAAAATCAAGTAGAGGTTATGGTTGGCAAGTTGAAATTAACCATGGTTATAATTACATCACAAAATATGCTCACATGTCTAAAATAGATGTGAGAGTTGGGCAAAAAGTAGATAGAGGTTTTGTAATTGGCGAAGTAGGAACAACAGGAACTTCCACAGCTCCACACCTTCATTATGAAGTGATTTACAAAGGACAGAAAGTAAATCCTGTAAACTATTTCTTCAACGATTTGAGCCCCGCTCAATTTGACGAGATTACGAAACAAGCTTCTATTGAGAATCAATCATTTGATGGAATGTAATTCTGAATGATGATTTTAGAGGTACGATGTACGATTTTTAAAAACCGCCAAGCTAATAATGTAGCTTGGCGGTTTTCTTGTATATTCACTCATACTACTTACAAAAGTAAAACTGTGCCTGTCAGAACTGTTCCACGGTGGCCGTCAGTTCTGACAGTTCTTCGGCTGGGCTTGCATTCAAGTTCTCAAATCCGATGCGACTCGTAGCGGGTGCTATGGGCTCCGAGGAAATACAAAAATGGTCAGATATAGTATCTTTGGAATGGTTTACTATCTTGATTTTGTAAACGACCAAACCTCTCTACTAAAAACTGCATTAATACGAGAACTGGAAGTTGTCGGCTACGGATTACGGATGCTCTGTTCTAATAAATCAAATTCTCTTTTTCCTTCACATCTTCCAAATTAATTATTTGGCAAAGTTGGATTTGCGAAAGCGAGGATAATGTTTGCTTAACAGATTCTATATCAATCCCCCGAGTCATGTTGTCTATTCTGAGTAGGTAATCAAATTGTTTCAGTTCGGGAAGTAAGAAAGGTTTTGAAGTTTTTTCATATTTCAATGCTTTGTTTTTTAGGAGTTGATAAGAGTTATGCTCTGTTCTGTGAATAAAATTGGCAAAAGAAAGACTAACTCCATTAGAAAAATCTAAATCAAAATCTGAAATTCGGGCTAAATCCAAATGGAGCGAATCATTCAGTAACCAAGCGAGCTTAAAACTCCTTTCTGAGGAGACAATTCCGATTATTTCAAAATCGAAATCATAAGATATTTCTAAAGTGAAAGACATAGTTCAAGTAGCAAATTGGTAAAATAATAAGAAGGTAAAACTCAAATGTGAGTCCAGTAATAGTTTTTATAAAATGAAGTCTGTTTTTGGAGTTTTACAATTCTGCCAATCATGGTATAAACCGACTACTATTTTTATATTTGGAGTGAAGAAACAATTTCCTCTCGAAAGTAATCTATTGAGAGGGTTGTTTCAAAATTAAACCGAATGAAACGACTCCAGTTTACAACTTTTTTCTCATTATTTCTTTTGCTTATTTTTTCACTCAATGCACAAGTGAAGAAAAGGGGAGTTCCCGCAATTACCAATTTCAGGACTGCTGAATTTGGAACGGGTGCGCAGAACTGGGGCGTGTTGCAAGACCAGCGTGGAATCATGTATTTTGCCAACAGCAAAGGCTTGCTTGCTTTTGATGGAGAGCGTTGGGAACTTACCACTTTGCCCAACAAATCGGGTGTGCGCTCTTTGGCAATTGATGAGAATGGCAGGATTTACGTGGGCGCACAAGGCGAAATGGGTTATTTGGAAGTAGGAAAGAATGGGAGATTGGAGTATGCTTCCTTTTTATCTGATGTGCCTGAGAAAAATCGCTCGTTTGCAGGAGTACCCAATATTCACGTTTTGAACAGAGGTGTTTTTTTCCATACACTCAAACAGTCTTTTTTTTGGAAAAATGGAGTGTTCAAAATTTTTGAAACTGATAACCTATATCAACTTTCTTTTAAAATAGGAGAGGAGGTTTATTTGAACGAGACAGGAAAAGGCTTGTTACAACTCTCCAACGGAAATTTGAAGCCAGTAACACGAGGAACTTTTTTTGCCGATAAACGCATTGAACTCATTTTACCTTTTGGCGAGGGAAAAATACTTATCAGTACAGAAAAAGAAGGTTTGTTTTTGGGAGATTTCAATGATGTAGAACCTTCTTTTGAACCCTTTTCTACTAATTCTGCACAATTCTTCAAGCAGAATCCGCCTTATTGTGGCGTGGCTCTTTCGGGTGGATTTTATGCATTGGGAACTCATCAGAGTGGTTTGGTAATCATTGATTCGGTGGGAAACCCAATCCAGCATTTGCATGAAGGAAATGGCTTGCAAAATAACTTGATTTGGGGAATGAACATTGATGAAGCGGGCAATCTTTGGCTCGCCTTAGATGATGGAATTTCCCATATCTCACTCAATTCTCCATTTTCGAGTTTCAGCACGGAAGGTTCTGTGTTGGCAACTGCCATAGAAAAAGAACAACTCTATGTGGGAACTACACAAGGCGTTTTCACTTCTAGCTGGGCGGGTTACCAAAATCCGTTGGAGAAAGCATCAGGCTTTCAGCCAATTCCAAATACAAAAGAACAGGCTTGGAGTTTTAAAAAGACAGACTTTGGCTTGCTCTGCGCCCATATTTCTGGAGTTTTTGAATTAGATGGAACTCGTTCCAGAAAAATCTCAAAAGATTATACTTGGAAATTGGCTTCTTTCCCCGACTCGCCCAAATTGCTTTTGGCAGGAACGTATAATAATGGTTTAGCACTTTTGAGAGCCAAAAAAGGCAAGTGGGAAGTTGCCAACAAACTAAAAGGTTTTGAAGAGTCTTCTCGGTATTTGGCAATAGAAAGTCGGGAGAGGATTTGGGTAAGTCATCCGTTGAATGGCGTGTTTCTGCTCACTCCAAACAAAGAATTGAACGAAATTGTGACTGTGAAAAAGTTCGGAGTAGAAAATGGACTTCCTGCTGATTCCTACAATTTCGTTTTCAAAATGTATGGAAAAATTGTTTTTGGAACAGAAAATGGAATTTACAAATTCGATTTGGAGAGTCAGAAATTTGTGAAAGATGAGTGGTTTGTGCCACTCTATAAAGTCAGAAAATTAGAAGAAGGATTGCATGGGGAAATTTGGTTTCTGGCAGATGGGAAAGTAGGAACTCTACGAGAAAACAGCCAAGGAATTTACCAAATCGAACATAATAATTTTGCAAAATTAGCTGAAACAGATATTTATGATATTTCCGTGGCGGACAGCCATAATGTGTTTTTCGGCACACCAAATGGGCTGATTCATTACAATCCAGCATTTGAGCAGAAAGCAGGAGAAACTAAGGTTTTCCAAACGCATATCAGAAACCTGAAAACTACTCGTTTAGACTCAACATTATTCCATGGGAATTTTGCGCAGAAAAATGGGATGGTTTCCCAAACTCAAACCGAAGTTTCTGCATGGGAATTACCTTATAAGCTAAATGATTTGAGGTTTGAATATTCTGCTACTTGGTTTGGAGATTCAGAAGAGTTGGAGTATCAATATTTTTTAGAAGGAAACGATAATGAATGGTCTCCTTGGTCGGGGAAATCGGAAAAAGACTACACAAATCTTTCGGAAGGAGATTACACTTTCCATGTTCGAGCAAGGAACTCAATTCAGCAAGTTGGGCAAGAGGCAAGCCTGATTTTTAGCGTTTCCCCACCGTGGTACAGGACTTGGTGGGCAATTTTGGTTTGGATATGCTTGATTACAATTTTGGTTTGGTTGGGCGTGAGGCTCTATACCAAAAGGCTAGAATCTGAGAAACGAAGGCTAGAAGATTTGGTGCAAGAAAGAACAGTTGAAATCAATACGCAAAAACTGGAGATTGAAGCGCAAAACTCCAACCTGACCAATCTTAATCAAGAGAAAAGTGATTTGATGGGCGTTTTAGCGCACGATTTACGAAACCCACTCCACCAAGTAAAAGGCTTGACCGACATTATTGGAATGAGCTTGGGAAAAGTAGATGAAAAAGATATTAGAGAGTATTTAGGAAAAATACATGGCTCTATTTCCCACCTCAACAATATGATTACCAAGATATTAGACTTGGAAGCCATTGAATCCAAAAAGACAAATGTAGTTTTGGAGAAAACGGATTTGCGCCACTTGCTTCGCATGATTGCCGATTCATTTTCGGGAAGGGCAATGGATAAAAATATTACTTTGATTCAGAACATTCAAGACAAACCACAATTTGTGGAAATAGATAAAACTTTTGGCTCACAAGTGTTTGAAAACTTATTGAGCAATGCCATTAAATTCTCTCCGACAGATAAAAATATCTACATTAATTTAGTTGAGAAAGAAGGGGA
>JBLIFI010000024.1:0-20771 GCA_047633715.1 Flammeovirgaceae bacterium | reverse complement strand
TCGGCTCCGATGCGACTCGGCTCCGAGGAAAATGAAAAATGTATAGCAGTATGATAATTTTGATAACCGTTTACTGAACTCCAGTTTACTATCTCAATCCAAATGTATGATTTTATGAGCGGTTTAATCGTGATTTGTAAGGTTTTGAAGAACTCAACACAAAAACTAATAAACTGTCCTTTTTATGATTAAATTATTGTTAATCAATAACTTGTAAGAGATTAAATTAAGTATGGGAATAGGCTTAATTGTTCCTGTAGAGATAATTCAATGATTTTTAGAAGTACTTTTTGCGTGAAAAACATCAAATATTGAATTTACTAAAGCAGCGTAATTGTAATTGTAATCCCAAAACAGTGCACTCATATTTGTAAAAATAATCTATCGCTCTAGGTTATTATGAACTACTTACTCTTTAAATAATTACCAAATGTCTTACTTGTTCTCACTTTCCAAAAAAAGAAATTTCAGTTTCCAGATTTCGGAAATAACAAGAATTACAATAACTCGCTCAGGCTTGTGGAAGTGTTCAACTATCTGCTCGCTCAATACCAACTACTATCGTGGCGAATTTATTTCCCACTAAATTTTAAAACGGCAACTGTCTTATAGATGGTTGCCATTTTTTGACTGAAAACAACATCAAATCTTTCATCAGAATTCTAACTCTTACTCCTACTACTATGAAAAAACAGCTACACTACATTTTACTACTTGCGCTTGCAGTCGGATTGATTTCTTCTGAGGCAATGGCGCAATCTGCTCCTCCAAGTAATTTGTCTGGTAACTCCCTACGAACTTGGTTAAAGCAAAACTGGTTTGAAGGAAAGCACAGTCAACTAGGTTATAATGGTGCAAGAAGTGCCATGTACAGTTATATTGACAGTCAAAATGGTACAGTTTATTGCCTTTACACAGGATTTAATCAGCCTGCGGCAAACACCACTTACCTCAATCCAATCAATGCAGAGCATGTTGTACCACAAAGTTGGTTCGGTAAATCAGAACCTATGCGTTCCGATGTTCACCATCTTTTCCCAACACATGGGAGTGTAAATTCTTCTCGCTCCAACTATCCTTTCAACGAAATCAACGACTCAAATACAGACACTTGGTACGGAGTGAATGGCTCAACTTACACTACATCTTCTAGCATTCCTAGCAACAAAGATGATTATAGCGAGCGAGATGGTTCAGTTTTCGAGCCAGTAGAAGCTAGCAAAGGAAATGTAGCAAGAGCTATTTTCTATTTCTACACCATGTACCCAACTCAGGCAGGCTCGATCAACGACATTGTTTCCAATGGAGATTTAGATGTTTTGTACCAATGGCATTTGCAGGATCCTGTAGATGGCGCTGAGATTACAAGAAACAATCGTGCAGAAGAAAGACAAGGAAACAGAAATCCTTATATAGATTACCCAGATGCAGTCGCTTCTGCTTGGGGCTTCACTCCTCCAACAGGTGGAGGCGGAGGTGGTGGAACAACACTTTCTTGTTCTTCAGCAGTTTCTTCTTTCCCTTACTCTGAAAGTTTTGAAAGCGGATTAGGCGCATTTACACAAGGAAGCGGAGATGATTTGGATTGGACAAGAGATGCAAGTGGAACACCTTCAGGAAGTACTGGCCCTTCTAGCGGAGCAGCTGGTTCTTACTATATGTATGTAGAGTCTTCTAGCCCAAACTACCCAAGCAAAACGACTTATTTCAATTCTCCTTGCTTTAATTTGGCAGGACAAACTACGGCAGATATTTCATTCGGATACCACATGTACGGTTCAAATATGGGAACATTGAAATTGGAAGCTACAACTGATGGTTCAGCTTGGACTTCGGTTTGGTCGCAAACTGGCGATAAAGGAAATGCTTGGCAGACTGCTTCTGTAAGCTTAGATAGCTATGCAGGACAAACTGTGAAATTACGTTTCTCAGGACTCACAGGAAGCAGCTATCGTTCAGATATGGCAATTGATAATCTTGAAGTTTCCACAGGTGGTTCTACTGGTGGAGGTGGAGGCGGTTCTACTGGGAATACTTCAGTAACACTTACACTTGTTTTGGATAATTACCCTACTGAAACTGATTGGGTATTGAGAACAAGCGATGGTTCTTCCACAATTTCTTCTGGAAACAACTATTCTGCGGCTAATTCTACGGTAACAAAAACTTTCAGCTTGCCTGCAGGTTGTTACAAATTTGATATTACTGACGAGTACGGAGACGGAATCTGCTGTTCTTACGGAAATGGTTCTTATACTTTGAAGGCAGGAACTACAACCTTGGCAAGCGGAGGAAGCTACGGAAGTGGAGAGACTAAAAATTTCTGTGTAGGCGGAGCGAGTAATAGAGTTGGAAACTTCGGAAATGAGACAGTTGCAAAATCCATACAACTAAACAATAGCTTGGAAATGAGTATTTTCCCAAATCCAGCTACTGATATTGCTACAATCCGATTAAACAAATATGCTAAAGAAGATTTGACTGTGAAGGTTTTAGGATTGGATGGAAGAGAGATATTTTCTTCTACAATCTTGAAAGATGCACAAAATGCTTCCTTGGAATTAGACACTCGTAAATTCGGAAAAGGACTTTACATCGTTCAAGTTTCTGGAGAAAGCTTCAAGCAAGTATCGAAATTGATGGTAAAATAGATTAGAGTGAGCTGCTGGCAGTGTGTTTTTTTTTACACCTGCCAGTCTGCGAAAATTATAAACAAACCGCATAAGAGAAATCTTATGCGGTTTGTCTTTTTATCGCTTCTTCGTTTGCATGGCATAAAACTATTTTTTTTGGTTGGATTTCGCAACTGCGCTAATTGATGAGAAGTAACAGAAACCAACTAATCGCCAACTTTCACAAAGTTAATTTACGTTCCGCCAATTTTGGGCAACTGACAATTCGTAGAAACCATTTGGGAAGATTTAGATTCAGAAATCCAAGGAGTTCAATTAACTCTTGCCCAAAATTGAATGCGGTTTTTTCGATAAAAGTGCATCAGAGATGCGAAGCTTGGTTACGGTCGCAATGGATTGGACTTGCATTCAAGTTGCGACCGAGCTAAAGATACTGTAGAGCAGGTTTTCTACGGGGTCGCCATCGACCCGCTCAAAACGACAAGCTAGGCTATACGATATCAATCGTGATAATATCTATTCAACCAAAACTAACAGAAAATGCACTTCCAGTCTGAAGACTGGAACGGAAAAAAAGCACAAGAGCGCTACGCTAAACTCTTGCGCTAGATGGTTTTTTTTGATTGGAACTTTGAGTAGCCAACAGCGTTTACATAATAAATTGTTATTTTTGTTGGTTCAATCGTTAATTTGGGTATTGAGTACAATTTAATGACTATCCACTTTCGTGCTGTCTTGTTTTTGTCTGAATTTACTGTGCTTGTTTGCATTTTTGGTAATTCTTTTGTTCTTCTTGGAAGAAGAACCTACAAAAAACACACTTAGTATTAACCTTTTGTGGCAACTTTACATAAAATAAATTTCTTGGAATAATACAACGCTTTTACCAAATTAACGATTGAACCTTTTTGTTATTCAATAATTCTATCCGATTCATACAAATAAATTTAGCCATATCGAATCAGCGAATCCCATCGCAGGAAGGGTTAATTGCCTTGGCTAATTTTTTTGAACCAATTAAATTCAAGCCACTAAGCTATTTGACCAATAAGGTTTTACACTTCTTCCTAAAAAAACGAATGAAGAAAGTAGTGGGATTTACACTTATTTTGGAAGGAATTAAATCCAAAATCATCTCTAAAGAGGTGGATTTTGACACATTGGTCATTTTATTGAATTGGTATAAATCTTCTTACAAGGAAATTCCAACAAAAGAACTTGATGGAATTATAGAAGCCACACCAAGTTCTCTTTCTGCAATTGCAAAGTATCTGGAAGAAATAAAATCTTTTCGGAAGATATACAATGAGTTATATGCCATCACAGAAGACAAAGTGCAAAAAGAGACTGTGAAAAGAATCCGTAAGGAGCAAAACGAAAGGCTAATTGAAAGAATACAAGCAGATGAAGTATGAACAAAGAGATGTCTTACTGATGGATTTTCCTACTTTAGACTACGAAAACAAGTATTTTGCTATCATTCTATCAAACAATCATTACAACGAGACAGAGGAAACATACATCTGTGTGATGATGAGCACCAAAATAATCCCTTCTGAGTATGCGTTTGAAGTTACTCCAGAAATGGTCGATTTTGAATATGAGTCGTCCGTCTCTTATGTTAGAATCAACCTGCTTGCCACAATTCATGAAGAAGACCTAAATGCCATTAGCAAAAAGGGTAAAATGAAACGTAGCGCTTTTGATAAATTACTTTCAGAAGTAAATAGATTTGTTTTTCTGCCTGAAAAATAAGTTAGAATTTCAGTTCTTAAAAAAACCTTCCTTATCAAATGAATCATTTTACTTGCATTACAAATGAACTCCAACCAAATACCCGATTTCAAAAACTTCCAATTCCAACAAGCCACCAACTCACACATTTCCCAAATCAAACAGCTAATTTTTGGTGTGTTGAGAGAATATGGCTTAACTGCTGATGAAACCGCTGGTCCAGATGTTGACTTGAATGATATAGAAGTAAACTATCCGATAGGTTCAAGAAATTTTTTCTGGATTGTTCAGAATTCAGAAAATGAATTGGTTGGAACGATGGCTTTGGCAGAACTGAATGAGAAGGAATGTGAGTTACGAAAGATGTTCCTCTCCAAATCAGTTCGAGGAAAAGGTCTTGGAAAATTCATGGTAGGACAATCAATTTCCGTTGCCAGAAAGCTCAATTATTCCACTATTCTACTAGAAACTGACTGTGTGCTGAAAGAAGCTATGAATTTGTATCGTAACTTTGGCTTTGAGAGTTACGAGAATCCACACATTTGCACTCGTTGCGATACCGCCATGAAACTAGAATTAGTTGTTGAGTAAATTACAAGATTGCATGAAAGTAATCTTGTAATCTCCGTGCCTGTCTGAACACATTCCATGTCAGCTCAATTCTGACAGTAAGTAAGTTCTCAGACTTGTGGAGACCGAATTAAATCCGAAAGACTAATTGTAACTATGTATCTTCAATTTGCTATTTTGCCATCTTTCTATTTTGTACTTATTTCAAGATGAACCACATTCCAATTGCCAAAAACACCATTACTTTGCCAGAGTTTCTGAAGCTAATTCGCTTCAAAAATCTGTTTATGATGGTGGTTACACAATATTTGGTGCGCCTTTTCCTCATTGGCGAGAATCCTGAGTGGCTCAAAAATATTCAAGATACAGGTTTGCTTCTATTGAGTGTGGCAACCGTGGTTATTGGTGCTGCAGGCTATATTATCAATGATTATTATGATATAAAAATTGATACAATCAACAAGCCTGAGAAAGTAGTCATTGGCAAAACGCTGAAACGCAGAAGTGCCATGTTGCTCCACATAATCCTGAACGCAATCGGGATTGGAATCGGCTTTTATTTGGGTTGGTGGGTTTTGGCAGGTTGTATTGTCGCTTCGGTTTGGCTGTGGCTTTACTCCAATCAACTTAAACGCTTGCCTTTTGTGGGTAATGTGAGTGTTGCTTTACTAACTGTAATGGCTGTGGAAGGTGTAAATGCTTATTATGGACAGCAAAATGTACTGATTCACACTTTTGCCATCTTTGCTTTTTTCATCTCGGTAATTCGGGAAATAGTCAAAGACATGGAAGATTTACGAGGAGACATGCACTTCAACTGTCAAACACTCCCAATTGTCTGGGGAATTCGGAAATCAAAATCTTTCATTTATGGCCTATTCGTTCTGTTTTCAATATGCACAATCTCTATGTTGGCATATATTCAAACTCCCGCACTTACTTATTACTTTGTTTTCTCGCTCATTCCAATTGGCTACTTTGTTTATAAACTCTATTGGGCAGATAGAAAACGAGACTACAAGCATTTGAGCGGTTTCTGTAAATGGTTTATGTTGAGTGGGATTTTGGTAATGATTTTTGTGTAATAAAGAAAGCCTTCCAAATTAATTTGAAAGGCTTTCTTTATTATTTTACGAGGTCTTTCAGAAGATAAACCTTAAATGAACGTACTTCAATACTTGAAGAGCATTGTTGTTGAATTAACAGCCACTTTTCAAATACTTTTGATAATTGAGATTACATCTAACACTAAATCGCTTAATCCTCCTCTTTCTTTGCTTCAGCTTTGTTCAAATCAATCTCCTCACCCTCTTCCGCTTGGTAGAACTCATCATAGTGCTTGAAGCCAGAAGCGAGCTTTACTTGCTTGGAGTCGAGGTTGAAAGTGAGCAGAAGGCTAGGAAGCAAAATCAGGTTGGTAACCATGGCAACCAAAAGCGTAGTAGAAGTTAATGCGCCTAAAGCCTTTGTGCCACCAAACTCCGAACCTACAAAAATCACGAAGCCGAAGAACAGAACGATTGAAGTGTAAACCATGCTCATTCCCGTTTCTTGCAGGCTTATTTTTACAGATTTTGCCACATCGAATTTATACTTCAGAAGCTCTTGGCGGTATTTTGCCAGAAAGTGGATGGAGTCATCTACAGAAATACCGAAGGCAATACTGAAAACCAATGCAGTACTTGGTTTGAGCGCAATGCCTAAATAGCCCATCAGCCCAGCGGTAATCAATAGCGGAATTATGTTTGGAATGAGTGAAATCAAAACCATTTTGAAATTGCGGAAAAGCAAACCCATAATTACAGCAATCAGAAAAAATGCGATGATCATACTTACTCGGAGGTTGGCAATTAAGTAGCCATTTCCTTTTGTGTAAATTACTGTTGTTCCCGTAACTTTTACGGTTATGTCTTTCTCACCAATAATCTGTGCCAACCTAGGTCGAATTTCATACTGAACGAGTGAGTCAAGCTTAATTGAGCCAACATCAGCCATTTTCATGGAAATTCGGAGGCGTTGCTCATCGGCATCTACAAAAGATTTAATAAGATTATCGGAAGTAGAATCGCCTTGATTTTGTAAATAGCTCGCCACATTATTGAGTTCTCTTTTTGAGCGTGGGAAAACGAATTTTTTTGGGTTTCCGCCCCAATAAGCTTGGTTGGCGGCCTTAATGAATGACAACATGGAAATTGGACGAGTCACCTCTGGGAGTGAGTCGAGGTAGTTCTCAATTTCATTGACAATTTTCTGATTAGAGCCTTTCTGGACTCCCTTTTTCTTTTTGGTGTCCACCATAATTTCCAAAGGCATTACGCCTGCAAAACGGTTCTCGAAAAACCTCAGGTCTTGAATCAACTGACTCTGTTCGGGCAAATCATCTGCCATGAAAGTCAAAGCCCGAATTTTGGAAGCTCCATAAAGAGAGACCACCACTATAATACCTGTAATCACATATACTACAGTTCTATGATTATTTACAATATTTTCAAAAATCTCCAGCAGTTTGTTGACTGGTCGAAGTTCTAAATGCTTCATGTGCCTCATTTTTGGCGAGGGCAAATAAGAGAACACAGCAGGGATGAAAACAATCGTAATCACGAAAGTTGCCATAATGTTGATACTCGCCACAATGGCAAACTCACGCATAATGGAAATATCTGTAGTGGTCAGCACCATGAAACCAATGGCTGTAGTAGTGTTGGTTATTAAAGTAACCACGCCAATTTTTTTGATTACAGCAACCAGCGCACGTATTTTATCTCCGTGTCTGGCAAATTCTTGATGGTATTTATTCAGTAAATAAATACAATTCGGAATGCCAATTACGACCAAAATTGGAGGAAGTAAACCAGTCAGCAAGGTAATTCTGAATCCGAAGAGACCTAAAAATCCAACCACCCAAACTACCACCATGCCAATGACAATTAGCGAGTAGAACATGGGCGAGAAAGAACGGAAAAATAGGAAAAGAATCAGCGCAGTTACGCCAATTGAAATCATTAGGAATAATTCTAGCTCGGCTTTTACTTTGCCAGCCAAAACAGAGCGCAAATAGGGCAAACCCGCATAATGCAACTCAATTTTAGTATCTTTCGTGAAATTCTCTCCAAGTCCCATCAGGTCTTCTACCAATGTAACTCTCTTTTTGGAGTTGAGATACTCGTCTGTAAGTGTTACCAAAAACAGCATCGCTCCATTTTCGGAGTTGATAAACTGACCTTCGTAAAATTTGGTATCTTTCAACAGCGCCATTAAGCTGTCTAATTCCTCCTGAGATTCAGGGTTTTGCTTGAAGAGTGGAACTGCATCGAAACGCTTTTCGTCCATGTTCTTCATCAGAATGGGCAAATCGTGAACAGAAACCACTTTTTTCACTCCTTCTTTCTGCATAAAAGACTCGCCCAAACTGTTCAGTTTGTTGAAGTTCTCTAATTCAAAAATACTACTATCCTGAAACCCAATTGCCATCACATTACCATCTTCTCCAAAAGTGCTTTTGAACTCTTGGTAGAGAATGTAATCTGGGTCATTATCGGGAACAACCTTGGCGTAATCGTAAGACATGGTAGCATCTTGTGCGAGGTAGCCCATCAAGCCAGTAATGGCAAAAAGAGTGATGATAAGCTGAAGTCGGAATCGGAGTATGAAATGGGAAAGCTTCGTCCACATAGAAGGTTTAGTGTCTTGAGGTTCGTGCTGTTTGGCACTTTAAGAATGATGCTGGTAGTTGTTTGTGTTTAGATTTTTTAAGTCTAAATAGCTAAAACCCTGTCAGGGTTAAGTTTTATTTTTTTACTTCTTTATAAATCTTGTAATCTAACTGATTTTTTTTTCTACGCTTTCTATCAGGTAAGTAGTTTAGTCTAAATAGATTCCTATTTCAAGTTCTTAACAGTCTCATTTAAACGGGGCTTTCCTTAAAGCGAGATGCAAAGAGTGCGACTCCCGATAGTAAATAGCACAACGTGCTTAATTGTCTTGATAGTAGAACTTTTACTAATCGAAAAAACCTAACAGGATTAATCTCGGAATCCTAGCATGTGAATAGCTGCGGCTGCCGCTTCAACTCCTTTATTTCCATGCTTTCCACCTGCTCTGTCTTTTGCTTGCTGGGCATTATTGGGAGTGAGCACTCCAAAAACAACGGGTTTATTAAATTTCAAGCCAATATTAGTAACCCCTTGCGCCACGGCATGGCAAATAAAGTCGAAATGTTTAGTCTCCCCTTGAATCACGCAGCCAATGCAAATTACTGCATCAATATCTGATTTCTCTGCCATCCATTGCGCTCCAACTGTTAGCTCGAAAGTGCCAGGAACAGTCTTAATAATAATATTTTCCTCTTTTGCACCTTCTTTCACAAGCGTATCGAATGCGCCTTGGCTCAAAACTCCCGTGATTTCTTCGTAATAGGAAGAGACCACAAGGGCAATTTTTTTGTTGGAGATGTCAATATCGGAAGCTGCGTATTCGCTTAGGTTTTTTAGGGCAGAAGCCATTTGGTTTAGTAATTCAAGTTGTTGAAAAAATGATAAGTTCCAAGTGTCTGATTCGGTTTTAAAAGCAGTAGAGTTAGGATTGAACTAAATACATTCCTTCATTAAAAATGATTCCACTTACTCCTCGAATTAATCGGAACTCACAAAACTAATAATTCTTTTGGAGAGCTAGGTAACAAACTGATAGGAAGCTAAAGAGTTTTGACTTTCCAGTTTACTTTAGAGTTGTTAGGAGCAAATTATATCTCCAAAAATTCACGAAATTGCTTGATTCTTGGCTATTTTTGAGAGAATTCAAACAGCAACTCCAACCAACTCCACTATGAAATTAAGTAAATCCAAAACTGAAGTCCAATTTCCTGAATCGGAACTCATTCTAAATAGAGACGGAAGTGTTTACCATCTCAACTTATTGCCCAAACATTTGAGCGATGTAGTCATTTCTGTGGGAGACCCTGATAGAGTTGATAAAGTAAGTCAGTTTTTCGATAGAATTGAGTTTAAAATTCACAAACGAGAGTTTGTAACCCATGTTGGTACCTATAAAGGAAAACGCCTCACAGTTATTTCCACGGGAATGGGGACAGATAATATTGAGATTTTCTTGACTGAGTTGGATGCGCTTGCCAACATCAATTTCAAAACAAGAAGGCTGAATGAGGAAATGAAATCGCTGAAAATTATCCGAATCGGAACTTCTGGCGGTTTGCAGGAAGATTTGGAGCTTGGCTCGCATTTGGCTTCCGATTTTGGCGTTGGATTGGACACATTGATGGCTTTCTACAAACTCCAACAAACTGATTATGAGCAGAGTGTAGCGAATAGTTTGCAAGAGAAATTAGAATTGCCTTTCAAGCCTTATTGTGTGCAAGGCTCTGAAATGTTGAAAAATATGGTTGGAGAAGGTATGGTAATTGGCAACACGGTAACTTGCCCAGGTTTTTATGCGCCACAAGGCAGAATGCTACGGAACGAGTTGGCATTGCCCAACTTGGTCAATAATCTCACTCAATTTCATGGCCACGATTTTCGTCTAACTAATTTCGAGATGGAAACTGCGGGTTATTACGCCCTTTGCCGACTCATGGGACACGAAGTTTTGTCGGTAAATGCCATTGTTGCCAACCGAATTACCAACGAGTTTGCTAAAGATGCCAATAAGGTGGTAGATGATTTAATAAAAAGAGTGCTTGATAAAGCTGTGGAATTGTGAGTTTAATAGAGTTTATGAACAGAAAAAAATGAATAGCTGGCGGTAGTTGTGTGCAACCCCAGCTTAGACCCGGCAGTCTATGGCTTCTATAATAAATTTGTCTTCATAATCTCTAATTTGTTTGACGCAATTTTAAGAGGAAAGTTTATTCGCCAAAAGCCAAAACCGCATTTGATTTTGGGGGAAGGAGCTTTGGTGGTTTCTCTGTATTTCCAACTGGTTACAATTCTGTGGCTGACTTTATTGTGGCAATTAGCCCCCTAAAATTGGCGGAACTTACTTGAGAAAATAGCTTACAGGTTTTGTGAGGAAAGTATTACTTCTGATAAATAGACGATTTGTAAAATCCAACAAAAAGCTTTTTAAGAATCTATTTTGAACAGAAAAAGAGCGTATAATTCCTGATTTAGGAACTATACGCTCTTTTGAAATTGTGCTTCGTGAATTTCTAATTTTTCAATTCAGAAGTATTGTTGGCTTTCGGGCTTCTGAGCGAGTGAGCAGATTCTTTAATTCGCTCTTCTTCTTTTTTTGTAAGGTACATTCCTATCAAAGCAGAAACAGTTAACAAAATTATAAAAAATGCTATAGCGGCTGTTTGCATCATAACTATATTGTTTTTGTGAATGAATTACAGATTTCTTGGCAAAGAAACAATAGAATCTTTGCTTTTAAAAGAAAAATAGAGAATCAAATGGTTTGAAACGAATCAAATCTCCGTGTCTTTTCCTTGTTTAATTCATGGCGCAAGTGTCCACTTGTGCCTTTTCCAAGTTATCAAAGTCTCTATTTATGGCTATCAAATTTTCATTTCAGGAATCTCTCCTTCAATAATTAAATTTCCTTCTGTGGCTTTCTGGATTTCGGCTACGGAAACTCCTGGCGCACGTTCTAGCAGTTTGAAGCCTCCGCCTTCCATCACTTCCAAAACCGCCAAGTTGGTCACTATTTTCTTCACACAACCTACTCCTGTGATTGGTAAAGAACATTTTTTTAGCAATTTGGATTCTCCAGAACGACTGGTGTGTTGCATTGCCACAATTATATTATCTGCGGAAGCCACCAAATCCATCGCTCCGCCCATTCCTTTTACCATTTTCCCAGGGATTTTCCAGTTGGCAATATCTCCATTTTCGGAAACTTCCATTGCTCCCAAAATTGTTAAATCAATATGTCCGCCCCGAATCATGGCAAAACTATCGGAAGAACTGAACAGACTTGAGCCTTTCAGCATAGTGACTGTCTGCTTTCCTGCATTTATCAAGTCGGCATCTTCCTCGCCTTCGTAGGGAAATGGGCCGATTCCCAAAAGCCCATTTTCTGACTGCAAAACCACATTCATTCCATCGGGAATGTAGTTGGCAACCAAAGTTGGGATTCCGATTCCGAGGTTCACATAACAGCGGTCTTGGATTTCTTGGGCAATTCGCTTGGCAATTCCGTGTTTATCTAGCATTGTTGGTCGTGTTTTATTGGTTGGATTTATCACTTTGGAAAGTGATGAAGTAAGGTCAACCCAAAACTAAGCATTTACCTGCAATTGGCGAAAAGGAATTTGTGTAGCCAGGTTGATAAATAGTAGGAACAAACAGTATTTATAGAGATGGAAAGAAAAACACAGTCTTTTGCCAATTAAATGATAATGATTATCCGCTTTCTTACCACAATGGAATTGCCACAATGGAATTGCCACAATGGAATTGCCACAATGGAATTATTTATTCTTCCACTCTGTAGATTCCTCTTCACAGAGGAATACAAGCGTATTGCATCCTAATTAAAATCAGGGAATTTCAGTAATTGCTCTCTGAAAGCTTACTAAATTCAGTTGTATTACTGTTCTTCTTGGAAGAAGAACCTACAAAAGAGAGTTTTTGCAATAACTCCTTAATTTTTCGTGGCAACTTTGCGGATAATCATTTAAATGATTAAAATCTAGTCGCTAGTATCTGCTCCTATTTTTGTGCTTTTACAAACTGCCAAACTGAAAAATCTAAGCTTAACGCAAGAACGAGGAACGATTTACAGTTCGTAAATCGTTCCTCGTTCTTCTAAAATCGCAATTCCTTACAATCTATTTCTCTTCATAAACTCGCTGAATGCTGTTTGATTTGTTTTGGAACTATCCATTTCCAAAACTTCGTTCCACACAGAAAGCGCATTAGCAATTAAGCCTTTCGATTCATAGAATTTGGCAAGTCTTGCTTTGTCAGAAGCAGTTTTAGCAAGTAGTAAAGTTCCTGCTTCACCTGTCAAAGTAGATGCTTCCTTATCGTTGAGCATGGCAAGCACCATTTCTTCCGATTTATATTTACCGTCTTTCGACTCAATCTGATACATCAGCGCATTTCCCATTACATTTTGGAATTGAGTTTCATCCAAATCTAAATCGAGCATATTTCCTGTCACTTCTTTTTTGGCAAGTTCCGTTTGCATCAAATCTTTCACAGTCACTACATAAGTGGACTTATCGGAAAGTCCATTTTTGGAGTTTCCTTGCCACATAATAGTTGCTTTCGTATGGAAAATAGGGTGTTTTTTGCCGAAAAGTGGCGTAATTGCCTTGTCTCCCATATTGGAAACATCTCTAGAAACAGAGCCGTTATCATTTCCGCCACCAAATCCGCTAGAAGAAATGCCTTTCGGCATTGGAAGAGCTTGTTTCACAGTTACGAAATCACCATTACCGTCTCGTTTGGTTGGGTCAACGGCAATGAAAGAAGTGTAGTTGGTAAGTAAGTTGTATTTCAAACCCAAATTGGTAATGTCTTGAATGGTTTTTACCGAAACTTTCAAAGCTTGGTAATCTCCCATGGTCTTAATCATGTTCCTCGCCCACAAATATTTAATTCCTTGATTGGATTGGATTGGCGCAATACTTCCCACATTGATTGTTTGAGTGTATTTCTTTCTATTTCCAGTCAAACCTGTGAGGGAAATACGTCCACTTGGCTTGCCTTTATATTTCCCGAAAATCACTACAGGTCTTTCCGCCATCACATCCGGGAAACTCAAAGGCTCTACGTCATAAGCTTGGAAACTTCCATAATCCACTTTGATATTTGTCAGAACGGGCCCAGAAATATAGTTTCTGAATTTCTCTGCTTTGGCAATCGCATCTTTTTCATCTGTCACCACCAAAGGCTCGCCCAATCCTGCACGAGCCATTCCCTCAATTAAAAATCGGTTTACACTTGAGCCAATCCCGACAGCAAAAAGATTGGCGTTGTTCAAGTTGTTACGAATTAAGTCAAAAGCTTCTTGCTCAATTGTGATGTAGCCATCAGTAACCACTATAAAACTTCTCGAAAAACCCTGAGTTTGTTTGAATGCCAAAGCTTGTTTCAGCGCATTCAATACATTCGTACTTCCTCCGCCTTTGATTTGGTCAATCAAATTCATGGCAGCCTGAATATTGTTTTTGGTTACTGGCACAGACTCCTCAGAAAGTAAGCTGTTTCCCGACTCGAAAAGCATCACATTAAATCGGTCTTCGGGTCGGAGTGTATTGAGCAATTTGTTCATCAATACTTTTGTAGTCTCCAATGGAAAACCATTCATTGAGCCTGAAACATCTAACATGAAAACATATTCTCTCGGTGGCATTTTGGAGTTATCAACCTCTTTGGGTGGTTGAACAGTAGCCAAAAAGAAATTCTCATCTCCTTCTTCATAAAGTAAAATTCCTGACTGGATTTCACTTCCTGCCAATTGGTAATTAACAATGTAATCTTTATTTCCGCTGTTCTTCTCGTTCGGATTGAGCTTAATTACAGATTTAGTCTTTGAGTTATTGACAGTTACTTTGTGTGTGTTGCATGCTACTTTCTTGATTGGCATTCCCGCATTAATAGTAGTGTTGATTGCATAATCGTAAGAAAGTGAGCCATCTTTTAAATAAGCATTGTTTGCCCAAGCTTCTGAATAAAGTGCATCGGAAGTGAACTCCTCAGCATATCTAGGGCCAACCACGATTGGGTAAACAAATTCGTATTCTCCATTGGTGGGAATGAGCAATTCTGTATAATGTAAATCCACCTTTATTTTGTCGCCAGGCTTGATGTTCCCCACGCTCATTTGGAAAACATTAGGTCTTTTTTGCTCTAGCAGAGAAGCTGTCTTTCCTTCCCTTTTGGCGAGTTCGTAGGTCTCATGAGCCTTGGATTTCTCAGCAATCTTGGCAGAGATTTTTCTGTCTCCAACTGACATTTCCATGCCATAAACTGCTGCATTTGTAGAGGCTGGGAAAACATAAATAGCTTCCAGAGTTTGTGAGCCTGTGTTTTCAAATTCTTGTGTAACCACTACATCGGCAATCATGCCTGCAATGTTCACATTTACTTCATTTTTTTTGAGTGGCATTTCGTCCACTTTTTTCATGTTACTCTTCACCACAAAATAGGGCGATTTGGAAACATCTTGTGCCATTGCCATAAAGCCAAGTAGAATTAGGCAAAGTGTGGCGGAAATTTTTTGGAGTTGCCTACTGGCAAAAGCATTTTTTTGGTAGGAGATGGAGTTCATTTTGTTGGAGTGCTAAATAAAAAATCTTGTTGAAGTATTATGTAAGTGATTGGTTTACCTGAAAAAGAACCAATGTAAGTTTATAGGCGATATTTTGATATTTAAGGTTAGGTTTAATTCTAATTATACAAATAATGATTTTAAAGATACTATTTTGTTAATGAATATGCACAAAAAAACAGGTAATACAAATTACAACAAGTGTAATTTTTAATGTTTTTTGTTTGTGGTTTTCACTATTGTAGCATCCTGAGAAAGGCATCTTCCTTCTAACAAGACGAGCCAGCTCCTTTGGGGTTGGCTTGTCTTGTGCGCCTTTTTCCAAAAACCTGTAAGCTTTCTCAAAAAAAACACTCTGATTCACAGAATCATAAAATCTACAAGACTTTTTTTTTTGGAGGTTTTTGCTTTTTTTCAAGTAACCCTAAAATAATTATTTCCCAAATCCATCCAAAAAAAGTAAATTTGTTTGAGTACATTATTAGAGTGAAGAGATAAGGTTTTAGACACAAGACATCGAAAGTAAAATAGGCGTAAGTCTTATTTGACCATCAAATAAATCGTAAATTGTACGCCAATAGCTGACCGTTCGTGCATCGTAATTCGTACATCAAAAATCATGGGAAAGAAATACCTAAAGAAACTCGATAAAATATTAGTAGCCAACCGTGGAGAAATCGCAATCCGAATTTTTCGTGCCGCCACCGAGCTAAAAATAAGAACAGTAGCCATTTATACTTATGAAGACCGCTACTCACTCCATCGCTACAAAGCAGATGAATCCTACCAAATTGGTGAGGACAATGACCCACTCAAACCCTATTTGAATATTGAGGAAATCATTGCCGTTGCCAAGCGAGAGAATGTAGATGCCATTCATCCTGGCTATGGTTTCTTGTCCGAGAATGTGGATTTCGCTAGGCGATGCCGAGAGGAGGGAATCATTTTCGTAGGGCCAGAACCTGAAGTAATGCAGGAATTGGGCGATAAGGTTTCCGCCAAAAGAATTGCCGATGCGGCCAAAGTCCCAACCATTCCAGACAGTAAAGCGAAATTGGATTCTGAGGAAACTGCTCGCAAAGAAGCGGAGAAAATTGGCTATCCAGTAATTCTGAAAGCCGCAGCAGGCGGAGGAGGAAGAGGAATGCGAGTGGTTCATAGTTCAGAGAAAATTGGGAATGAATTTTCCGATGCTCGTGGAGAGGCGGAAACTGCGTTTGGAAACGGAACCATATTTATTGAGAAATACATTGACTCGCCAAAGCACATTGAGGTGCAGATTATGGCGGATTCTTATGGGAATATTGTCCATTTGTACGAGCGAGATTGCTCTGTACAAAGGCGTTTCCAAAAAGTGGTGGAGATTGCGCCAAGTTTGGGCTTGAAAGAAGAAACCAAGCAGAAACTCTATGATTATGCAGTTTCCATTTGCCGATTTGTGAACTACAATAATGTAGGAACAGTCGAGTTTTTGGTAGATAAAGATGAGAATATTTACTTCATTGAAGTAAACCCGAGAGTTCAGGTAGAGCATACAATTACCGAAGAAATTACGGGTGTGGATATTGTGCGCTCCCAAATTCTGATTGCCAAAGGGCACAAACTCTCCGATAAGGTAATTTACATTCGCCAGCAATCTGATGTGAAAATCAACGGGTTTGCCATTCAATGTAGAATTACGACTGAAGACCCAAGTAACGGATTCAAACCAAATTACGGAACAATTTCTGCCTATCGTCACGCAACTGGTTTCGGAATTAGGTTAGATGAAGGAAGTGCCTACGAAGGCATGAAAATCTCTCCATTTTTCGATTCACTCCTAGTAAAAGTTTCCGCTTGGGGGAGAACGCTCAAAGGAGCTTCAGATCGATTACAGCGAACTTTGCAAGAATTTAGGATTCGAGGTGTGCAAACCAATATTGGCTTTGTGGAGAATGTGATTAAAAACGAAACCTTCTACAAAGGGCAAGCAACAGTTAAGTTCATTGATAATCATCCTGAACTAACCACCGTTTCTTATCGTAGAGACCGAGCCACTCGAACGCTGGGTTATTTGGCAAGTGTTACGGTCAATGGAAACCCTGACGTGAAGTTCTTGGACAAGAGCAAAGTGTTTAGAACTCCAAAAATACCTGATTTTGACAAATTTGCGCCTTACCCACAGGGAACAAAGGATAAATTGACGGCTCTTGGGCGAGAAGGTTTTATGGATTGGCTCAAAAAAGAAAAAGCCATTCAATTTACCGATACCACTTTCCGAGATGCGCACCAGTCTTTGTTGGCAACTCGTGTGAGAACTACCGATATGCTGAAAGTGGCAGAAAGCTACGCCAAAAACCATCCAGAAACATTCTCTATGGAGGTTTGGGGTGGTGCAACTTTCGATGTTTGCTTACGATTTTTGAAAGAATCGCCTTGGGAAAGGTTGCAGAAATTGCGTGAAGCGATGCCGAATATTCTCCTCCAAATGCTTTTGAGAGGCTCGAATGCAGTTGGTTACACGGCTTATCCAGATAATTTAATTGAGAAATTCATTGAGAAATCTTGGGAAAATGGCATTGATGTTTTCCGAATTTTCGATTCGCTTAATTGGGTGGAGGCAATGAAAGTCAGCATCCGAACGGTTCGGGAGCGCACGGGCGCATTGGCAGAAGCCGCCATTAGCTACACGGGCGATATTCTCGATAAGGACAATAAAAAATACTCGCTCCAATATTATTTGGACTTGGCGAAACAGTTGGAGGATGAGGGCGCACACATTTTGGCAATTAAAGACATGGCTGGTTTGCTCACGCCCTTTGCAGCCGAAAAACTGATTACCGAACTCAAAAAATCCATCAGTATTCCCTTACATCTACACACACACGATACTTCCTCAATCCAATCTGCCACTTATTTGAAAGCAATTGAGGCTGGAGTGGATGTGATTGATTTGGCAGCCGCTTCCATGTCTGGGCTGACTTCGCAACCGAACTTTAACTCGGTGGCAAGCTTTATGAAACACCATGAGCGAGCAAATGCCATTGATATTGAGAAGCTAAACCAATATTCAAATTATTGGGAAGATGTGCGAGAAATGTACTATCCTTTCGAGTCGGAATTGAAAGCGGGAACTGCCGAGGTTTACCAACATGAAATTCCTGGTGGGCAATATTCAAACTTACGTCCACAGGCAAGAGCTTTGGGGTTGGAGTCGAAATTTGACGAAGTGAAGAAGAATTATGCTGTTGCCAATGAACTATTCGGTGGTTTGGTAAAAGTAACGCCAAGCTCAAAAGTGGTTGGAGATATGGCAATTTTCATGACCTCCAACAGCTTGACAAAAGAGGATGTATTGAAAAAGGGAGATTCTTTGGCTTTCCCAGAATCAGTTAAAAGTCTTTTCCGTGGAGATTTGGGACAGCCAAAAGGTGGCTTCCCGAAAAAGTTACAGAAAATGGTTTTGAAAGGTGAGAAGGCTTATACTGAAAAGCCTAACAAGCATCTCGAACCAATTGATTTTGAAAAGGAATTAGCGATTTTCGAGAAACAATATGGCTCTCAATACGATTTCAATGACTTCCTTTCTTTCAAACTCTATCCGCAAGTTTTCGAGGCATATTACCAGTTTCGTGAGCGATTTGGAGATGTTTCGATTTTGCCAACCATTCCTTTCTTCTACGGCTCAAAAATTGGCGAGGAAATGCTGATTGAGTTGGACAAAGGAAAAGTGCTGATGGTCAGGCTAATGTATATTTCCGAGCCTGACGAAGATGGAATTTGCGTAGCTTCTTTCGAGCTAAACGGCAAAGTACGGAGAGTGAAAGTGCGAGATTTGAAATACAAGGTAGAGAAAATCACGAACCGCAAGGTGAACCATGAAAGCGACAAGGAAATTGGCGCACCACTTCAAGGAAGGATTTCTAAAATATTGGTAGAGTCTGGCGATAAAGTGAAGGAAAACCAAGCTTTATTCGTTATTGAAGCCATGAAAATGGAAACCACAATTACTGCTTCCCAAAAAGGACAGGTTTCTGAGGTTTTGCTCAAAGCAGGAAGTTTGGTGGAGCAAGATGATTTGGTGGTGGTTTTGAAGTAGCTTTTTCTTCGTTATACAAAATTCAAATCCCCGACATCTTAGAGATGTTGGGGATTTATTTTATATCGTTCCTGAGAACCTGCAAGACTACGAATATTTTGGATGGAAGTTGAAAAAACAAATCCAATTTTCTTTGTAGTTTTACAATAGAAAATCAGATAAGAATAATATGGAAATCAATATCTCTAATTTCAATGCAATCGGAAATGCTTCTGTTAAGCTTAATGGCTTAACTGTGATTGCTGGCGAAAATGATACTGGAAAAAGCACGGTGGGGAAATTGATTTTTGCGATTGTGAAGGCAATGAGGAAGTATGAACATGATTTTGAAATTCAGAAAGAGAAAAGAGTTGAGAAAGAGGTAGAAAAATTTTATAGATTGGTTAGAGGTTTTCTTCTCAATTACAAGGGAGAGGCTAGAAATTGGTTGAGAAAAGAATTTTTTCCAAAGGAATTCCTTATTGAACTAGAAAGATACATATCTGGTATAGAAAAAAAAGCAGATAGTTTGATGTCTATCATATCTCACAAACATAACATCATAGAGGAATATATTGATGCTTCAGTTGAAAAAAAGTTGTTTTTACATGAGTCTATTGACAAAATAAAAGATATAATAATTGAAGAGGAGGATGTATCAGCATTGGTTAGCAGAGCATTAGTTGAAGCAATTTATTCTGAATTCTATGGAAACATTAAATCTTTCGACAGTACTATTTCTGTAAACGATGACAACCTCGAACTTATCAAATTCAAGGTTCAAAATGCGAAGGTTTTTGGTATTACTCTTACAGATGAATATATTGATTTCGATGATACGACTTTTGTGGAATCATCTATTTATCTCCAATTGAATGACCTAGTCAGAAATGCTGACACGCTTTTAAATTCTCAACAAGAGAAATATATATTAGATGATAGAAGTAGTTACTACAAGACTATTAGACCAAAAGTCCCTTTACATATCAAGGATTTGATGGGTAAACTTGAAGAGTCAAAGTATTTCTCAGACAACTTTGATTTGTTTTCAGATTCTTTGTTATTGAGTGACGTCTTGAATGATATAAATGAAGTTATTCATGGAGGCTTTAATTTTCAAAGTAGGACAAAGGACTTTGTACTGAAAAGAGGAGCTGACAGAATTAAATCAGTAAATGTTGCATCAGGAATTAAATCCTTTGGCATTCTTCAACTTCTTATTCAAAGCGGGGCAATCAATGAAAGGTCACTCCTTATCGTTGACGAACCCGAAACCAACCTCCACCCAAAATGGCAAGTGGAATATGCCAAAATGATTTGCAAGCTCGTAAAAGCAGATATTCCTGTACTTATCACTTCCCATAGTCCATATATGATTCAGGCATTGAATCACTTTAGCAAAGAGTTTGGAGTTGAAGAGAAAACCAACTTTTACTTGGCAGAGAAGAACGATTCGGGCAAATCTGATATCAAAGATGTTACTAATGACTTGAACCAAATTTTCCAGACACTTTCTCAACCTTTGACTGAATTGGTAT
>JBLIFI010000023.1:0-20777 GCA_047633715.1 Flammeovirgaceae bacterium | reverse complement strand
TAACAATCAAATTAAGTCTTTAAAAAAAATAATATAACAGTTAAGATATGATATAATTGGGGATTTGCTGAAATATTAGAAATCAAAACTGTATGAAATCATTCAATAATTACGTTTTAAAAAACTATTGAATGATTTTACATCAAAAAAGTGCTTTTTTTGATGCGTTTGCTCTGATGATGCTTAATGAAGCAGGTATTTTAGCAGAAAGATTTGACAGCCTCAAATGGAAGTATCCATTTCCACCAAATAAAAACGTTGCAAACATTAGAATAAGCTTACTACAGGAATTGGGAGATAAAATACGTAGTCAGGTATATGAAGACATTTCGTAGTTTAATTCCTACTGGCATAAGTCTTTTCTTGGTTCAATTGTTAGCGTAGGTCAGGTTTACTTGTCATCCTGATTTTAGGAGGGAACTATCTTGAAACTCTTCAACAATAGATTCTTCACAAGTTCAGAATGACAACAAAAAACTGACTTCTTTCTATCTCAAATCAACAGCTCACAAATACTTCTTTTACGTCAAAGCAAACCCCAAAAAAAAACTATATTTTAAATTGAGGTAACTTAGGGTTTACCCACTCGGTCGCAATTCCAACGCACTTCTAGAAAGAAAAAGACATTAACCTCCTCCGCCTTCAATCTTGGAGATTTTGGCTCGTTGAACTTGATTATCCAATTTTTTTTGCGGAAACTGTTCTACTTCCTATTTTCCACAAACCCCCAAGATTGACAGGGGTTTGGCTCGGGAGTTGGTTTGGAGAGGTTCGCTAGACTTTGAAACGCCTCATCAATTGGCGATTTGAAAAATCCAATAAAAACCTATCTCTTTCTGCTCAAACCTAAAGTAAGTTTATATTTCATCACTCCAAATCACAAAACCAAAACCCCATACTTCCATCTCCGCACACTTCATTCTCATCTACTTTCTTTGGGCTTTTGTATTCCTTAAAAACTTGTTCGCCCAAAGTGAATTTAACAGGCTCGCTGAAAATGGGTCCATCGAAACAGAAAGTATGAAACTCCCCATTCTCTCCGCAAGGGTCAACGTTTGCAGGTAAGTCGGCTAGGAAATCCTCATCTATTTCTCTGCCTAAAAAAGACTTGTCGAGCAATTGGGCATTTAGGCAGATAATTACTGCTCGGAAACCACGGTTTATAAACTCACGGATGAGTTCCTTTGTGTCTCTTTTCCACAAAGGAAAATGGCATTCTATTCCGAACGGCTTTAGTTGCTCTTCTCGGTAATGGCGAAGGTCTTCGAGGAAAATATCTCCAAAAGCAGAGTCAGAATAGCCTTCTGCTTGGAGTTTCTTGACAACTCTGGTCATTTCCTGATTGTAGTCTTCCATGCTTGGCTGTTCGGGTAGTTCTACCAAATCGAGCGGAATGCCAACCGCTTCGGCTTGTTTCACTAACACTTCCCTTCTAAGCCCGTGCATTGAAACTCGATTGTGGTGCGAGTTGATTGAGGTCAGCAACTTGTCAATCTGGAATTGCTCATCCTTTTGGAGGTGGAATAGGGCTAGAGCGGCATCTTTCCCCGAACTCCAATTGAAATACATTTTTCTTTTTTGAGACATGGCTAAAATTAGAGATTATAGCAAACCCTTAATATAGTTATTTCTTATTCTTAAAATTGATGACAATAGTGGCATTTCCGCTGAGAAAATTGGTTTTGTTCACTTTTAATTCTATTGCACATCTTCTTTGCTAGTTCAGTTCCCTCATGTTTAATTTAAAAGAATAACTGTGATCTTTTTACATGTTAACTCTTTGGAATCTCTTCATGACTCTACTTTTTATGTATCGCTATTTTAGGGCGAGACATTGAATAAAATAAAAAAGGCTACCATTACTGGTAGCCTTTTTTGGAAAAAATCTATGCGTAATTAAATACTAAAGTACTTTTACGTTTACTGCATTCAATCCTTTTCTTCCTTCTGTAAGTTCAAACTCCACTTCGTCTCCCTCTCTGATATCGTCTATCAAACCTGATACATGCACGAAATACTCTTTTCCTGAACCTTCTTCACTGATGAAACCAAAACCTTTGTCATCATTGAAAAACTTAACTGTTCCTTTGTTCATTGTAATAATATTAAATATTGATATTTTGAAAGTGCAAATATGCAATTAAATAAGCTCTTATACTATTCTGAGATTGAGGTTTATACATGTTTCTTGAAATAATTTGAGAAATATGTATTTAAACTCTATTTAGCTCTATTTTCATTCTAAATAAAATAGTTAGAATGGGTAGCCAATTCCTATGTTAAAGACTGATTGCCCTTTTTCTCCTAAAGGTTTTCTTAGGCTTATATTATCTCCGATATATCTCTGCCCTGTGGGTCTGGCAGGGTCAAATATCTTCACGCCAACATCAAATCGAATGAGCAGGAAAGAAAAGTCAAGGCGAACCCCAAAGCCTGCTCCCACGGCCAATTCACTCAAAAAATCTTTCGGTTCAAATTTCGACCCTTCCTGCTCAATGCTTTCGCTTAGAGTCCATACATTGGTGGCATCTACGAATAAAGCGCCATCTACAAAGCCAAAAACATTGGTTCTAAGCTCTATGTTCCCTTCAAGAATAACCTCTCCAGGTTGCTCTAAACTATAATCGAAAGTTCCATCATCATTTGTATCTGGCGTATAAGAGCCTGGCCCCACACGTCTTGCACGCCAAGCTCGGTTAGAATTACTTCCACCAGAGAAAAAGAATTTTTCGTAGGGCAAAACATCTGTGCCTTTTCCATAAGGTTGGGCAACACCCGCATGAAGCCTTGTAGCAATCAACCCATGTTGGGCAATGGGGAAAGAAAAGCGTTGGTCAACGGCAAATTTGTAGAATCTATAATAGCGTAATCCAAAAATCTCCTCTTTATTTTCTATGAGTGTTTTATTGACTAAGTTCAAATATGTACCACCAGACTCTGCAAAAAGCCGAATGTACTTTGATTTTCTATCGAAGCTTCCGTAGTTTTTGCTTGCCTTGGTATAAGTGAAAATAGTACTAGAAACCAACGAGCGATCGAAGCTATTCACAAGAGAATTTCCACCTGATGATAGGCTTCGGAGCAAATCTAGAAATTCATCATCAATCCTAGATGTATTGATAACCGCTAAATCTAATAGACTAATACTGAATTGAGCTATGCTTTTATTCTGCCATTGGTAGGTAATCACCGCCTGCACATTATCTCTGGCATATTCCGCCCTTTCCACAGAAGAATAACCTGCGGAAATTGTTGTTTGTGGCAGGCGATAGGCTACTAGCTTTTTCCACTTAGAGGGAATTGGGAAAAGAATTCTTGGGAAGGTGAAAGACCCATTTATTCCCCACTCCAAACTCCTATAACTATTATCTGGGTCTGTAAACCCGGTTTGTGCTTCTAGAGCAAACCTGGCACGCAGTTCAAAAATCTCTGCACCTCTAAATATATTCCTGTTTAGGTAAGAGCCAGAGACAAAGGGGCCGGGCAATGCTTGGGTTACATTCAGCCCTCCTTCGGCAGTAAGCTGGTACTTCGGGTAAGGGCTGGCGAAAATGTAGGTTTTGAATTCTCCTCCCGTAGTATCATATTTTATGTTTATGAACTTGAACATATTCAAGCCCGCCAAAGACCGTTGTGTTTCTTCGGTATGGGTTTGGCTGTAAAGAACGTCTTTCCGAACAAAAATCTTGCTATCGAGCACTCTCTTAGAATACTTTGTTCCTTCTTGGATATAAGTAATCCCATTGTAAAGAAGCGTATCCGTATTGGCACTATTCCTTCCTACTTTGGTGTTCACATCGGTTTGTATAATTACCGTGTCTATTCTATATAGCTTGTGCTGTAATTTGTCTTGCGGATTTCGAATAATTGTATTGATATGCGCTTTCCTATTTCCCATTGTGGTATCCACCTCAAACAGAATGTAGGATTTGACAAAATTATAGTAGCCATGGTCTTTCATCAGACGATAAATCCGCAACCGCTCCGACTCCAAGTTGCTTTCGTCATAGCGTTTCTTTGCTTTTAAGTTGGATTTTGCACTACTCCTCTTCATCAACTCCTTTACTGCTGAATCTGGAATCTGATAGAGTAATGAGTCAATAATATGCGGCTCTCCTTCGCTAACAGAGTAAACTATATCGATTTTCTTTTTCGAGGTGTCTGTTTTGTAGCTGACCTCGCCAGAGAAATACCCTTCATGTTTTAAGTATTTCTGCATTTGCTCCAAAGTAACATTTATGTTTGTGGAGTCATAAATACTCGGAGGCTCACCCACAGATGTCATCAACCAATTTCCTTCTTCCAACTTCTTTTTGAGTTGTTGCTCCTTTTTATCTACTTTTATTAGTGTCTTCCCAATTTTCGATCTGAGTTTTAGCGTGTCCCTTCGAATTTCAAGCCTGTTTTCTTCCGTAATTTTTTTTTGTTGGATTGAATCAATCTCTACTTTCACGCTTTTTATTTCATGCTTGTGCTCATGGATTTTGTTAGATATTCTCGCAGAATCTCTCTCGATGTTTTTATCATACTTTCGCTTGCCGATATAATAAAGGCTCAAGTAAGGAGTGAAAGGCAGTAGTAGGATTTTCCGATTCGGTTTTTGTCTATAAAAAACCTCCAATTCCAATATGTCAATTTTATCATTTCCTTCAATTTTTTGATTGAAGAGCAAGTACTCATTTTTCTTTAGGTTTCTAGTAGGCACGCAACTCCAAAACCCAGCCAAAAGAATTAGCCAAACAAGCCCTCTATGTGCTGTTTTCTTAAGTTTTTGGTAAAATCTATTTTTTTTCAAGAGACGAAATGACTGAATTTAGATACACAAATTTCTATGAGCAAATCGCAAACTTAACCTATTGACAGTGAACTGGTTAAAGAAACCGCAATACAGCAGTCTTAAACTGGTAAAGCTTAATTGACCAAAAATAGGGATTTGCTAATGCAAATAACAAAATTTTATGATACAGTTCCAGTATGGTAATTCCAGCACGTGGCCAAAGTTACTGGTTACGGATACAACTTCGTAAAACAATTTATTTATAGCATTCCCCTAATTCTATTTTAAGACTCTAGAAATAAGGTTTTTTTTGATTACTCATACAGGAATTATGTGCATCAATAGAGAGTTGTACAACCTCTTTTAGCAAAAGCATATACACAACTCAATACCTATAAGAGAAGCATGTTTTTTTGGTTCTTTGACAAATCCCATGGTTAAATTCAGATTGATGATTTTAAAGCTTCAATCGTGGACGCTTGAAGTAGCTTCTAAGCTTTTTTGGTTCTCTGACAAATTTTGTGGGGGTCAAAAACAGCTCAGATTGGTTGTCTAATCTGGAGGCTGTAATTGATGATTATTTCGTATTTCATGGAACACATCAATCACAAAAATTGTCAGACAGCCGCTTTTTTGTGCTAAAAGCGCAAAAAGTCTCTGCCTATTTTAGCCTATAGACTAAACGTCACGGGATTTGTCAAAGAACCGTTTTTTTTGTCATTTGCTAAGGTTTAGCCCATTAAATCTTCAACCGCTTTTTTGGCATCTGTAAATTTATATGCAAATCCTGTAGATTGTGTTTTTTCAGAAGACACATTGCTTCCCATCAACACGACTTCTGCCATTTCTCCTAGCATAAGTTTGAGCGCAAATTCTGGAACATTGGGTAGAATCAAAGGCTTGTCTAATACTTCAGCAGCTATTTTTGTAAGTTGTTCGTTGCTAATTGGGTTTGGAGCGACTCCATTATAAGTTTCGTTCATACTTTCATTTTCCATGGCATGAATGAAAAGGTTGGCAATATCGTCAATGTGAATCCATGACATCAATTGTTTACCAGAGCCGAGTGGCGCACCTGCGTAGAGCTTGATTGGTTTGGAAATTTCCTTCAAAGCACCTCCTTTTTCACTCAACACAACTCCAACTCTTATTTTTGGAGTTCTAATTCCCAACTCTTTTATTTTGTCTGCCTTGTCTTCCCAAGCCGTACAGATTTGGGCAAGGAAATCATTTGCGTGTGGAGAGTCTTCATTCACAAGTTGTTCGCCAGAATCTCCATAAATCCCGATTGCCGTAGCAGAAATAAAGGCCTTTACATTATGTTTAAGTTCCGAAAGTTTTTGATAGAGCAATTCAGTTGTGTGAGTTCTACTTTCCATCAGCATTTTCTTTCTGCTTGGAGTCCAGCGTTCGTCAGCCACTCCTGCACCTGCCAAATGAATAATATAATCTGCGGTTTCAATTGCTCCTTCCTCAATGAATTGCTTCTCAGTATTCCATTGGTAATACTGCACTTTTCCATCTTGCTTTTTACTTCGGCTCAAATAAGCTACTTCATAGCCTTTTTCTAGTAAGAAATCGGTCATTCTTGTACCAACTAAACCTGTTCCACCTGTGATTAAGACTTTCATTCTGTATAACAAATTGAATATAAAAATACTTACTTGACGTTACGCAAAGGTTCGTTTATATCTCGAATCGCACATCGGCAGGTTTAAATTGGATTGGACAGCCGATGCTGTCGCAATCGACAACACAGCCGAGTGTGTTTCTGTGTAACATGAGTTACTGGTAATTACTTGCCGTCTTTTTCGAGTGCTTCCAACTCCGCCATAACCTCGTTGGCTTCCGCAGTTTTCAAATCACTTGCTTTCCTGTCAGATGTGGAAAGTTTGTAAGCTTCTTCTAGCAATTTCTTGTATTTGTCTCTCAATTGGTCTGCTTTCGATTTCTTTTTGAAAAATCCGAACATAGTTTCTGTGGTTTTTGATTAAAATCAGTTCTACCAAAAGAACCTATTTGCGGCCATTTAGTTTGAAATTTTGAGCAACTAGAAGTAAACCACTTTTAGTCGAAAGCCGAAACAGCAGAGAATTACTGTCCTTTTCAGGACACATTCAGACGTATTGGATAAGCAGTCTAGCCTAAATAGATTCCTATTTCAAGTTCTTAACCATCTCATTTAGAGTTAAATACAGAAATAGCAAATAGCACAACCTGCTTAATATTAAGCTTCTGTTTCTATGGCAACCTTTATATAGTAATATTGCCTCTTTGGCTACCACTACTTCCCGGCCAGTTTCTTAAACATACTCTGATATTTCACAGGGAAAAGCCTGACTACCAAATCAATAGTTTGGGCATCTTTGCCAATAAGCAAGCGGGTTTTCTTACCTTGAATGGCTTTGATGATTTGCGAGGCGGCACTTTTGGCGGTTGTTTTCGCCATTTGGTTAAACTTTTTAGCAAATTCCGCCTTGGCAGTTTCGTCTTTTGCCTCAATATTATTGACAATATTGGTTTTAATTCCCCCAGGATGGACAGAAAGAGCCACCACATTTGTCTTTTTTAATTCTAATTTGAGCGATTCAGTAAAGCCTCGAATAGCAAATTTAGTGGTGCTGTAAGCCGCCTGATGCGCCACGCCAATCAAACCAAAAACACTTGAAAGATTTACAATACAAGCTTCTGGGCGAGATTTCAAATGTTGAAGGAACATTTTTGAGCCATAAATCATTCCCCACATATTTATTCCCACAATTTTCTCGAAGGCTTCCCACTCCAATTTCTGTACGGAAGCGGTATCGAGGGCAATTCCTGCATTGTTGATAACTACATCAATCGTTTTGTGGTGGGAAATTGCTTCATCAGTAAATTTTTGAAAAGCCTCTTTGTCAGCCACATCAAAAATGTGATAGGAATGTTCCTCTTGGTTTTTGAGCATTCCCTTGGTTTCCTCCAAAATGTCATTTTTGTAGTCTGTAAGAGCTAAAATTGCCCCCATTTCATCGAGCTGAATCGCTAATTCCCTTCCCATTCCAGAGCCTGCACCCGTGATGACTACTGTTTTTCCTTGGAGGTTTTTCATAGTTTATTTTTGTTCAGTTTCGATAGTTTTATCAGCAGTTTTCTGTCCGAAAACTCGGCCTACCCATTTCGGAAGTGCAATTACACCTAAAATGAGATACAAATAGTAAGTCAACAGTCGCCAGCACAATCCAACCACAACTGCTAAGCCCGCTGTATTAGTGAATTCAGTATAAAATTCAGGAAAAAATATATCTGCCACACCTGCACTACCTGGTGTTGGAGAGAGCAACATTACAATCCACATAACTACACTTCTGGCAAAAATAATTACATGTTCAGTAAATGAAGTGTTGGTAAAAGCGGCAATCAAGAAGTTGACAATAAGATAACGAGCTGACCAAATGAAGGTGGTAGATAAAATTGCCTTCGCCCAATACTTGGCAGTCATTCCTTTCAGCATCTGAGAAGCAAGAATGATGTCATCTCCGTTACGAATGGCAGTTTTTCGGAATTTTTTGAGGAAACGGTTGTAAGTAGCCTTCACAAATAACCACTTCAGAGCTTGAGGCTTGACAAAAAGCCCAAAAATCATAAGGCCTGTATAAGTGGCAATAAGTGTAGCACTTACTATAAATATGGTTTCTACAGGAAGTTTGGCATCCCAACCTGCCATATTCAAATTCAACTCTGGGAAAGCATTTATTCCAGAGAAAATAACAAAAATGGAGGCGCAAACGAAGAATAAATTATCTAAAACGGCTGTCAGCATCACATAAGCCAACGACTTCCCGAACGGAATTCCTTCTTTATTGATGATGAACATTACCACAGCAGTTCCGCCAACTACGGAAGGCGTGAGTGCTGAGGCGAACTCCCAAAGCAGAATCACATAAATGCTTCCTGTCCAAGTCAACTCTTTGTTAGTCAGATTTCTAATTCGATAAACATAGCCAGCATCTCTGGCAACTAAAGCGAAAAACGCCATAAAAACCCACAATAAATTAGCATTGGAAACACTTGTCCAAACTTCATCCCACTTAATGCTATCGTCTAACACAATAAGATAAGCTGTCACTCCCAAACCTACTGCGATTGGCAATATAATTTTGGAGGGCTTCAGAGCCGAAAGTACTTTAGTTGATTTACTGTCTATTGCCATTGGTTTATGCTTTGTCAATTAACTACATTGACAATTGTAAGGTTTGCAAAGTGGGAAAATAACACAATCTTTCTCAATTGGCAAGATTAGTTTGCTGAAGCGCAGAATCTAATACTAAAACAGACTACAAACGATTTAGCAGGTTCAGAATAGACTTTCTAAAATCGATAACAGTAGTTGATTTTGATATTTTCCATTAAAATCACCAAAATTAACAAAGTGATAAAAAAAACAAAATATACTAAATATTGTTTAAGGAAAGAGCATAAACATTCAACAGTAATTATTTCCAAAATCAACTCAACAGGTTTTGAAAACTCACATCATATTTTTGTGAATTACTTTTTGATGATGTGCGATTCACTACGAATGTGGAAAATACCAAAAGATACTACAAAAAATGAGCACTTATTCAATAAAAGATTTAGAACAACTGACTGGTATCAAAGCTCATACTATCCGTATTTGGGAGCAGCGATACAATATTGTTAGTCCTCAGAGAACAGATACTAATCTACGTTATTACAATTCGGAGGACTTGAAGATGATGTTGAATGTATCTACCTTGAATAATAATGGTCATAAAATTTCCAAGATTGCCAAAATGAGTAATGCGGAAATTAATAACCATGTTCTAACAGTCATTTCTAAGAAAGAGAACCATTCGGACCAAATTCGCGCACTAACTCTCTCTATGGTTGAGATGGATGAAAATCGATTTGAAAAAATAATGGCGAATAATATTCTCCAACATGGTTTTGAAGACACCATGATTAACATTGTATTTCCATTCTTGATTCAGATTGGTTATTTATGGCAAACGAATGCTGTAAATCCTGCCCAAGAGCACTTTATGACCAATCTCATTCGTCAGAAGATATATGTGGCAATTGATGGACAATTCTCAAAACAAGTAGAATCTCAGCATACTTTTATGCTTTTTCTACCTGAAGGAGAATTACACGAAATCAGCTTATTATTTGCCTGTTACCTCATTCGTGCAAGAGGTTTCAAAGTATATTATTTAGGACAAAGTCTCCCTTTGAGCGATTTAAACTCTGCGTATATGCTTCATGAACCCGATTTTTTGTTGTCAATTATCACTTCCACACCAGGAAATGGGCAAATCCAAAAATATGTAGACACGCTTTCAGAAACTTTTTCAGATGCCAATATTCTTTTGACCGGTTCTCAAATAGTTGGTCAAGGCTTAAATATGAATGAAAATATTGAAGTTCTATTTCATTTCAATACATTGATTGATTTGCTGAAACAAGTGCAGAAAGCAAAGTAGATGTAAGCATATTAGTTCAAAAAGGAAACCCATTGGAATTGATTCCAATGGGTTTCCTTTTTGGTTCTGAAGTAATTGGAAAATCACTTTATTAGTTTCCAACTCCCTTTTTCTTCTTCTCGATAGAAACAGCTTGTTCGAGTTTCCTTATCTTCATTTTTGGTGTGGCAAGCTCCTTTTCCCAACATTTCCACTTGGTAAATCAGCGCATCTTGGTCGCAGTCTGTTAGGATTTTATGGATTTTGAGCAAATCACCAGAAGTTTTCCCTTTCGTCCAAATCTCTTTTCGGGAAGTAGAGTAAAAGGTTGCCAAGCCAGTTTCCAAAGTTTGCTGAAATGCTTCTTGGTTGGCATATCCCAACATCAGAATTTGGTTGGATTTTACTTCTTGTACAACTACAGGTACTAATCCACCTCTTTTCTCAAATTGGATTTGGATTTGGCTTCCTTCTTCAAGTATTTGCTTATCCATCAGCTTGCTCGGTATTGAATTCATCTTCTGCAAAATCACTTACATCCCAAGTATGGTCGGCAAGCAGCTGAACTTTGGCAATGTATTTTTGGAATTTTTTGCTTCTTCCCCATTCGCCTGGAGCAATCATAGATAGTACATCCGAAGTCTCGCTTCTTTGATAGAGGTAATAGGTGTGTCCAATAAGTGGCTCAAAAGGAATATTTGCCAAGTAAATCCGCTCTGAAGCTATTCTGCGTTCTTTCAAAGATTTTGCCTGTTGCACCAACACATCCATTTGCTCGTAGAGTTGTTGCATTTGGTTGTCGGTTTGCTGCTCCATTGCCATGACCGACTTTCCTTTGATTTTCCCCAAATCATCTGGTTTGATTACCGCTCCGCCAGAAGTGTGTGCGTAGGGCAATAAACCTGGCGTTTCTGTGGTTTTCTCCTTCATTTTGTCCAAATCAATTCTGGACACATCTATTTTGTTGGGATTCTTGTCTTTTTCTGCCATTCTGTACCGTAATTTATTGAATTCAAAGAGGTTATTAGCATAACATCTCAAAATCTGAAAGTAGAGTGTATTGTTCTTAGGAACGGAAAACAAATAAATGCGCTTTTGTTTCTTTTTGGCTCAGGACACGCTGTCTATCTTTCGTTAAAAATCTTGCCATATCGGTGCTATGACTGCAATTTTTGTCCCAACGAAGAACCGCTAGACTAGCCTCAAAAACAAACTGCGATAAATAAACCATTTATTTATTCCCCGTTCCTTAGTCTGTTATTATTGAACTGTAAGAATGTGATTAAGTTTTTAACCAAAGAGAAAAATCAGCAATATTATAGTTATCTCTATTAAACAGATTCGATACGGTTTTCGTGATGCGAGATAAGTAAGTAGTCTATCTTAAATACATTCCTTTTTTTAGTACTTAACAATCTCATTTATAGACAAATACAAAAAAATCAGATAGCATAACGTACTTAAGACTATTGTTTATCAATAGTCACATTGGGCAGGTGCAAACTAAAAGCAGTTTCTTCACGACTAGAGGAAAGCAGTTTGACTGTGCCATTGAGTCTTTCGGCTGCCAAACTGGAAGTGTACAATTCCATTCCTGTTAGGTCAGGGTTATTGTTGGTTCGGTAAAACATCTTGAATATTTGGTCTCTGATATTTTCGGGAATTTTGTTCCCATTAAAAGAAATGACTCCTTGCAAACCATCATTCAGTTTTACCTCTATTTTCAGATAAAGCCTTTCCCCTTCCCGAATCCCCATGTTCTTGATAGCATATTCAGATAAATTATCAAAAAGTATTTGCATCACTTCCAAATCAGAGTTGATTTGAATATCCTGAGGGTAATCTACGGAAATATCTATGTAGTCATGCCCTTTGAATTGAGCCAACGAACTAATGGTACTATCAAAGATTTCTTGCAGTTGGAATGTGTCGAAAGAGGGTGCTTTTTTCTTTAAATTATTGATTGTGAGCAATCTATTTAACTTGTTATGAAGTTGCTTTGCCACCTCTGAAAGCATCCCAAAATATTCTTTGGAAACATCATTGATAGACTCCATATCCGCTAAATTACAAATTCCCAACATGCTCATAATTGGGCCTTTTATATCATGCGAAGCTCTGTAAACAAAAGTATCAAGCTCAATATTGGTAGCTTTCAGGTCGTGGTTGGCAACTTGCAGTTCTTCAGTTCTCTCGGCAACAGTATTCTCTAGGTTAGATTTTGTTTGTTTCAGCTCATCATTCTGAATCATAATCAGCTTTTGTGCACTTTCCAGCTGAACTGTTTGCTCCAAAAGGTTTTCATTAATGCTATTCAGTTTATTTTGAAGCCTATCACTAATTTTCGTGATAAATTTTATTTCCGAAAGCAAGGTCTCATATTCTCCCATCAGTTTCTGATAATTCTCCATAGAAACTTGGCCATCGCTGTTTTCAGCGACAAGAGCCTTTGCTTCCTGTAATATTTTATCTTCACTGATATACATTGACTCTCTATTATTATTGAGCGACTGTTAGAGGGCGCATCTCATTTTATCGCAATAAATTAAAATGTACTTTTTATGAATGCTAGATTTCTAATAAACCCAACGTCTGGCAGGGTTTTCAACCTCTGCCAGCGTATACTTTTTTAGTGTGCGACATTTTGAGATGCGCCCCTGTTAGAATATTTTCCACAAAATAGTTTAAAATTATAAGTCAACCAAATACTATTTGACGGCTAAAATGCATCTTATTCCAAAAAGGCTCATTGTGTGGAATAAGACACATCAAAATTCGATGAAACTCTTATTTGAATTAGCCATAAATGGTTTCTAAGGCAGTTCTATTGGCTAAAATAATTGCTTCAATATCATTATCTGACAAGGCAGTAGAAATAAATAAAGTCTCATACTGTGATGGCCCCAAATAAACACCTTGTTGAAGCATGAGATGAAAATATTGCTTGAATTTCTCTAAATCTGACTGTTGCGCATCCACAAAATTGTTCACAGGCTTATCTGTAAAAAAGATAGTCAACATAGAGCCTACATGGTTGATTGTCAAATTCAAGCCCAAATCAGCCATGTTTTTTTTGAATCCAGCTGCAATTTTTGCGGTTGTTTCAGCAAGTTTCCTGTAAGTCTCTGGTTTCTTGTGGAGATATTTCAGCATAGTCATTCCTGCCGCCATGGCAATTGGATTTCCTGAAAGTGTTCCTCCTTGGTAAACAGGTCCTTTTGGGGAAACAAAATCCATAATCTCTTTCTTTCCTCCGTAAGCTCCCACAGGCATTCCTCCACCAATAATTTTCCCTAAAGTAGTCATGTCTGGAGTTACTCCATACAATTCTTGGGCACCGCCTTGCGCCAATCGGAAGCCTGTCATTACCTCATCGAAAATGAGAACAATGCCATTTTTGGTACAAATATCTCTCAATCCTTGTAAGAAACCTTCTTGCGGAAGCACACAGCCCATATTCCCTGCCACAGGTTCAACAATAAGTGCGGCAATTTCATTTGGGTTAGCATCAACCAAAGTCTGTACCGATTCCAAATCGTTGTACTCAGCAATCAAAGTATCTTTTGCCGTTCCTTTAGTTACACCAGGGCTGTCGGGCTGTCCCATAGTGATTGCGCCACTTCCTGCGGCAATCAGAAACGAGTCGCCATGCCCGTGATAGCAACCATTAAACTTGACAAGCTTCTCTCGCCCAGTAAAACCACGCGCTACCCGAACGGCAGACATGGTGGCTTCCGTACCAGAATTCACCATTCTCACTCGCTCCACAGAAGGGACCATTTCCGCAATCAACTCGGCAATTTTTATTTCCTTGACAGTTGGTGCGCCAAATGAAAGTGAGCCTTTAATTGCTTTTTTGACCGCTTTGGCAATTTTTGGGTGCGCATGACCTAAAATCATAGGGCCCCAAGAGTTTATCATCTCTATATATTTGTTCCCGTCTTCATCATACACATACGCCCCGCTGGCACTTTTTATGAAAATTGGTGTTCCTCCAACCGCTTTAAATGCTCTTACAGGAGAATTTACACCGCCAGGAATAAAATCTTGTGCTCTTTTATAATGTGCTTCGCTATTTTTATATTCTATCATTACAGAGGTAATTCAGTATTTATAATTTGAGTAGATTGTAACTTAGGAACACTCAATTTTGTGGTTTTGACTGTTCAGAGAGTTTATAGCCTTGTCAAATAATGTCGTGCTATAAACCTCATTACAAGACAAAGTTACAAGACAATTTTAGGAAAAAAATTGAAATACAAAAGAAGTAGGCAACTTTAATTGTCATTAGAGGTAAAAGCTACTATACTTTCTCACATAACAGCATTATTTTATTGTTTCCTGCATCTGTTGTGGCAAAAAGGTAATTGCTTCCTCCATCCTTAATTCCTGTTTTCTTTCTAATTTCGGCAACCGTAAGCGGAAAGTTCCGAACCGTGATATTAGCTTTTTTGCTGGGGAGTCGCTTTAAAACCTCTTTCTTGTTGAATTTCAAAACCTCCAAACATTTGAAAGCCCGCCCAGGGAAGTTGGTAATCAGTTCGTCAGAGAAAAAAAGATGACTGTGCGAGTGGATTTTAGATAATTTGAATTGATTACCAAGCATATTGAAAAGCCCACTTTTCATAATTGCTGCATTGGGTTCATACAAAAAAGGCTTAGGGTTGGAGACAGAAATAGCAGACTCCATTTCCGTTTTCCAACTTCCTGAGAAATGGTCAATTTTATTGTTTTTCAGAATATTGACAGCATGGATTCCAGGGTTTTCCGTGGCTGATGAAGTGATATGGAAAAGCAATTCCTTACATTCATTTTGGAGTGCCACAATCCAGACCTGTTTTACCGAAGCATTTTTCGCACTAATTTGCCTAACAGCTTGCTTTATATCCAACATAGGCGAAGCTTTGAGCAAAATATTTTCCGACTTTTCGAGAAGTATTCCCAAGTTATCCAGCACATTTGGATCGCAATCTTCCAATCCAACCACTTTTTGCTGATTTTCTCCTCTTCGGGCTGGGTCTAGGTAAATCCAATTATATTTTTTTTCTTCTTGTTGGATTCTACTCATTCCATCTTCAAAGTGGAAACCAACATTATCTATCCCGAACAATTTGAAATTATGTTGTACAAGCTTTCCTAATTCTTCGTAGCGTTCAAAATAATCGAAATGAGTTACTTTTTTTGCGAAAAAGAAACTGTCCACACCAAATCCACCTGTCAAATCTGCCATACGCTCGCCACTTACCAAACTGGCTTTAAACTTTGCAGTTTCCTCCGAAGAACATTGCTCCATCGAAATTTTTGGTGGAAAAACAATGTTGTCATTCTCCAACCAAGTAGGTAATTTATCCTTCGCTTTTCGGATTCCGTGAATTTGGGAAATGGCAAAAGGAATGTCAATTTCAGGAAAATTATTTGCTTTCAAAGCCAAATCCACCAAATCGTGATTCAGATTTTCGAGAATAAATTGCTTGATTTTTGGGGGAATCATGTGGTAAATTATTTGTTGCAGCAAAGGATTCTTTGTCAGGCTTAGAAGCTTGTAAAAATCAGAAAATATCATTTTCCTCGCAAAGGAAGTGAGAAAAAAAGCAAACAGTTTTAGTTAGTAATCTTTCTGACCGAAAGCTTAACAATATTTATTTTCCAAAATCAGCTTGCTAAAAAAGGGAGTTGTTAACTTTGCCACCCCTGCAACTAATCAATCCACTTTTGGTTGCATATTTTCAAAGTGATTTAAATTTTGGAAATGCGGGTAAAATACTAGTTAGTACAAGGTACTAAAAATGAAAAATTCAATCTGATGAGAAATACTTTTTTTGCTATCATTTTCTTTGCAATCCTTTCTGGCGGATGTAGCAATCTCCAACAAACGCTGAAACAAACCGATGTGAATGACCGCTACAATTCGGCAGTAGCATTCTACGAAGAGGAAGAATACGCAAAAGCAGGAATTGTTTTTGAAGACTTGATTCCAGACATTATTGGAAAACCACAGGCAGAAAAAGTGCAGTATTATTATGCTTATTGCCATTTCTATCAAAAGCAATATGACTTGTCTTCCTATTATTTCAAAACTTTCCACGATAATTATCAGCGAAGTGCTTTTGCGAAAGAAGCATTGTATATGAGTGCAAAATCGCAAGCAATTGCCACTCCACAATATAATCTCGATCAATCGGGAACGGAGCAGACAATCAATGCTTTGCAGGATTTTATTAACCGTTACTCAGAAAGTGAATATGTGGCAGAAGCAGAAAAGACAATTTTAGATTTGAGAGCAAAATTGGAAGAGAAATCTTTCGAAATTGCCGAGTTATACCAACGATTAAGGAAATATAAGGCAGCTACAATTGCCTATGACAATTTCCGTAAGAATTTCCCAGACTCCAAAATGAAAGAAGAAGCTATTTTTCGCCAGTTGGAATCGCAATACGAATTAGCAAGGCTGAGTTACCTTAGTTACAAGCTAGAGCGTTACCAAGAGACGAGCAAACTGTATTTTTATTTTATAGATAAATACCCCAGCAGTGCATTCAAAAAGAAAGCGGAAAATTATTATGAAAATGTGCAAAAGGAATTAGCTGGGCTGTAAGGCTAGAAATCCTCAATCTGCCATACTTCTAGCGTCTTAAATTAGAATCAGGAGTAAAGTATATTTGGCTTTACCCAAATGAAAAGAAGCGTAATTCTACAAGTAGAATTACGCTTCTTTTCATTTTTACCTTTCTCCTAAAGCTACTCTACGGTAACAGATTTAGCTAGGTTTCTTGGCTGATCCACATTGCAACCACGCATCAGGGCAATATGGTAAGAAAGCAATTGCAATGGAATTACCGAAATCATGGGCATGACTATTTCATGAGCACTTGGTACTTCAATCACGTAATCTACCATTTTTGGAATCAATGCATCTCCTTTAGTAACAATGGCAATCACTCTTCCTCCTCTGGCTTTTACTTCTTGAATGTTGGAAACGATTTTATCATAAGAACTGTCTCTTGTGGCAATGAAAACCACGGGCATTTCTGCATCAATCAAAGCAATTGGGCCGTGTTTCATTTCCGCAGCAGGGTAACCTTCTGCATGGATGTAGGAGATTTCCTTCAATTTCAATGCACCCTCCAAAGCCACAGGGAAATTGAATCCTCTTCCTAAATAAAGGAAGTTTGTAGCATCCTTAAATAAATCTGCGATGTATTCAATCTTATCCGTATTTTCAAGAGTTTCGGCTATCTTCTTAGGAACAGACTCTAATTCTCGAATTAAATCTTTCAATTGATTCTCACTAATTGTTTTCTTCTCTTTGGCAATCATCAATGCCATAAGCGTAAGAACAGTCAATTGAGCCGTGAAAGCTTTCGTGCTTGCTACTCCAATTTCTGGCCCGGCATGAGTATAAGCACCGCCATCAGAAACCCTTGCAATAGATGAACCTACTACATTACAAATACCCAAAATAATTGCCCCTCTTGACCTTGCAATTTCGATAGCGGCTAAAGTATCAGCAGTTTCTCCCGATTGAGAAATGGCAATCACCACATCGCCTTCATTTATGATTGGATTTCTATATCGGAATTCGGAAGCGTATTCTACTTCTACTGGAGTTCGGGCAAGTTCTTCTATCAAGTATTCTGCTACCAAGCCAGAGTGCCAAGATGTGCCACAGGCAACAATGATAATTCGTTTTGCATTCACTAAATCATCCAAATGGTGTCTGATTCCACCCAAACGAACGTGGTTGTCTTTAGAAACCAAACGGCCTCTCATGCAGTCGCTGATCGAATTGGGTTGTTCGAATATTTCCTTTAACATGAAATGCTCATAACCACCTTTTTCAATTGCTTCTAATTCCATATCAACAGTCTGAATGTAAGGATCTTGAACCTCGTCATCAACAGTTTTAATGGTAAGTTCCCCATTGCCAATTACGGCAATTTCTTGATCATTCAAATAAACTACGTCTTTTGTAAACTCTACAATTGGCGTAGCATCCGAAGCAATGAAAAACTCTTTCTTGTCTTCTCCAATTCCAATCACAAGCGGGCTTCCTTTTCTGGCAGCAATGAGCCTATCGGGTTCATCTTGCGAAATTATCGCAATGGCATAAGCTCCAACTACTTGCGTGAGCGCCAATCGAACCGCTTCTTCCAAAGAGCATTTATTGTGAGTTTTAATATCTTCAATGAAATGAATAAACACTTCTGTATCCGTCTCACTCAAAAAGACATGTCCTTTTCGCTCCAAATCTTTTTTTATGGTAGCATAGTTCTCAATAATTCCGTTGTGAACCATTGCTATGCCTTTTGCAGAACCTGTATGTGGGTGCGCATTTATATCATTTGGGATTCCATGAGTTGCCCAGCGAGTATGTCCAATCCCAATTACACCGTTAATATCTTTGCCAGCCGTGAGTTTTTCCAACTCTACAACCTTCCCTTGCTTCTTATATATGTTAAGCTGGTTATCGGAATTGAGAAGTGCAATTCCTGCACTGTCATATCCACGATATTCCAGTCTTTTTAGCCCTTTCATTAGGACTTCAGTAGCGTTTCTGTAACCAATGTATCCTACAATTCCGCACATAAATCTGAATTTTAAATAAATGATGAAATTTATATGCTTCTCACAAATGAGGAACATATAAATTTCGTTTAAATTTGAATTTCTCGCAAAAATATTACTGAAACTAAGGAACGGAAATTAAATAAATGCGCTTTTTCTCTTGTTTCTTTTTGGTCTATTCTTCGTTAAAAATCTCGCTATAGCGATGCTATGACTGCAATTTTTGCCTAGACTAGCCTCAAAAATAAACTTCGATAAAGAAGTTATTTATTTAATCACCATTCCTAAGATAGTTTAACAGCCTAAATAGTTACTAAATCTACTCAAATTTTGTGTAGAATATTCTTAGCTGAGTTGGAAACCCTACTGGATTATCATATTTCCTGTTTCCAATTACAAGTTTATTAATATTGGAGGCACTTAAATCTAATCCCGTATTTGTCTGAAACACTTCGCCAGTAATGAAGAACCCATTGTTATCAATATCTCCATTCGCTACATTCTCAACATAGTTTGTGACACTTGCAGGCAGCGGATATTCCATGGCTCTGGAATTGTAGGATAGAGATAATATGCTTCCTGCATCATTTCTTACCATGTCAAAAAATTCACCTTCATCATTAATGGTTGCAAACTCTCTGTTTTCTGTAGCAAATGGAAACTGCAGGAGAGGCGGAGCAGATGAACCTTCTGAATTAGTTCCAACTGCTGGGCTTAAATAAAGCTTTGCGCTATTGATGGCAATTTTATTCGTGAACGAGAACTCGTTAATTTCCGAATCATTAAATTTCAAATACGTATAAATTCCTACTCCTGACTGAATATATGCCAAATTATTACTTGATGTTGAAGTAATAGGGTTTGTAGGGCTTAATAATGCTAAAGGTGTTCCTGACAAATCTTGTTCTAACTGATGAAATCTTTTTGCAAATAACAGTAATATAGAGGCATTTAAAGTGTCTCCACCAGAAATATAATGATAATAAATATTTATTGAGGAGAATGCATTGAAACCGTACATGTTCTTTGCATCATCATCTGTAGAAATAGAAATACCGTTTGTGATTGTAGATAATGGAGTAGAAGTATTAATGTCTCCAGTTACTGCTTTATCATAAATTTTTTGCCCAAAAGTATCATCGAGCTTAAACTGGAATACATTTGTACTATCATTTGGTTGAACAAGGGTGTCTGCCAGAGTATTTCCCAAAGGGAGAATACTCTCAAATTTATAATATTCCTTATCAGTTGTTGTATCTACAGGAGAAGTAAGTTCATTTATCATAAAGTATTGTTTCTGGTCAAAATCAATATCTCCATGTACGTAATCATACTCTAAATTTAGTACCGCAGAGTCATAATAAATACTATCAGAAGAAACACCATCTAGCAAAATATTTACAGAGTCAATTAAGGTTACCAAATTGGAATAGGAGGTGGCTTTTAAACTACCGAAATTGATATCGCTATATTTTCCAACCAATAACCTACTTTGGTTTGTCGTATTTACCGAGTCGGTTATCATGGTAACAAGTTCAAAACCAACAGTATCAACATACTGAACTCCATCTTCAGTACCATCAAGCTTTAATATTTCCGTCTCGCAAGAACTGAAAACAGCGGATGTAAACGCTATTAGAACGACTAATCTGGCAAAATGTCTGCTTAACATATATTTTATGGATTCTTGAAATCAAATGGTAATTGGCAGATTGCCAAACTTTAACTCTCATTCTGAGCGAGTGTACGCTTATGAAACTAGAGACAAGCGAAACTAGCTTTTGGCAAAAGTTCGGCAAAGATACAGCTTTCTTTTTAACCTACTTTAACCACAGAAAGTAATTTAAAGTATTTTTTATGGTTGGATTCCGTAAAAACTGGCCTTTCAAGTATTTATTAAATAAGAGAACTTGCTCGAACTACATTAGCATCCTCTCCATTCAACTTTGAGATATGTAGGCTAATTTTGCTTT
>JBLIFI010000022.1:0-20824 GCA_047633715.1 Flammeovirgaceae bacterium | reverse complement strand
TTAAAAAGGCATTTAGGGGGGCAGTCAGTTTCTCGAAAGTATTCATAAGATGGCTGTTTGGTTACTTCCAATTTACGAATTTCTGAGAAATTGCTCCCCTATTCAATTTTCGTACCGCTCACTAATGATAACAAAACTAAGATTTGAAGAAATTACCTTGTTTTTCGAGTTTGTTAAAACTCGAAAAACAAGCAATAAAACTGGTTCAAGCGGGGCTTCCCAAGCGTCCACACTTGAACCTAATAACTTAAACTGCAAAATCATGAATTGCACTCAATACCCAAATTCACGATAGAACCATATATTTATCCCTAATTTTTTATTTGCTCCTCAAGTATCTCTCTTTGCTATCTGCCTAATCATTTAAAACTTAACTCAGGGAACACTGGCAATTTTCTGTAAAAAATCAACTCCAACAGATGTTTTTTTTTAACTGCAATTATTTAAACTTTTGCTAATGCAAAAATTTGATGTAAGTAAATTTAATTAAAATGTTTTTTTTTACTTTTGCATACATGAAAAGTATTAGCGTCTGAAATTTAAATTATCAGGGGAATATGAAGTTTTGTGGTTGTGGTTGTGGTAGATTAAAATGGTTGTCAATATTACATTAAGCGTGTATTAGGCGTTTTTATCTAAAAAAGCAGGCTCTATCGTGAATTTGGTTAAAAGGTATAACAAAACTAAGATTTGAAAAAATTGCTCGTTTTTCGAGTTTGTTAAAACTCGAAAAACAAGCAATAAAACTGGTTCAAGCGTCCACACTTGAACCTAATAACTTAAACTTCAAAATCATAAATTGCACTCAATACCCAAATTCACGATAGAACCAAAAAGTATAACAACAGTATAGTGTTTATAAATTACTATATAGATTTGTTGATTTATTTATCAATATTGTATTATATCAATATATTATTACATTTTTCAACGAGTACTATATAAGGTAAGGTTGCTTGAAACTAGTGACACCTTATAGGATATTTTACGTAAACATATATGTCTATATACTGTTTTTAACTAATTCAGCGTTAGTACTACTCTCAAAAAAAAGCTTTTACTACTTACTTAAGAGGTATAATGAATAATAACTATTTAAAATTCGCTCAAAAACTGACATTGATTCTTTGCTTGCTAGGCATCACTCATTTGGGGTTTGCTCAGGATGTTGGAAATTATTCTTTTACAACAAATACCAATGAGACCTTAGAAGATATGAGTTTTGGCACAACTCAATTGATTGGTGCAAATCGGAATACAACATCATCGGCTGTAACTAACATAGGTTTTGAGGTGTGGTTTATGGGAGAGCGATTTACACAATTTAGTGTAAATACAAATGGAGTATTAAGATTTGGTGCTACTGTTGTAAGTCAGTATGGTAATACATCTTCAATAGCCAATCAAGCTCGTGTTTCCGCGTTTACTTCAAGTAGAACAGATGGAGAAACTACAGCCGATGCGCCTTTAATAGGATACCAAGAAACTTCTTCTACAGGTAAAATACATTATAAAATTATTGGTACAGCACCTAATCGTACATTAGTGGTAGAATGGTTGAATATGCGTATTAACCATAATTCAGCAAACTCTTCAGATGGAATATACCAAGTACATATTTATGAAACTGCACCTGAGCCTACTACAACTGAAGGAGGCTTAGTTCGTTTTATATATGGAAATATGTATGCTAATGTTACAGAAGATAATGATAGTAATGAAGCTACTTTTCAATTTCAAACAGGTATAGGATATGGCGATGGAGTAACGGAGCATGCAAGTGTTCATGTAGAAGATAGTCCTCCAACTTCAGCTGTAGGAGAAACAACCACTGTTGGAGGAACTACTGCCACTGGTCATTTATATACCGTAACAAATGAAGCTAATATCACAAATCTACATAGTTCGTCAACTTCTGCAAGACGGTATTTTAACTATGAAATACCAAGCGTAACAGGAGTACCTTCAAATGCTACAGCATCATGTATTACTACCTCCACCATCGACCTTTCTTGGTCTGACCCTGGGGTAAGTAATGGAATAGGGGTTGCTGTTTATCGCTCAATTGATGGTATAAATTATAGTTTTTTAACTCAAGAGCCTATAGGAACGGAATCTTATCAAGATACTGGACTTACTGGAGGAACTACATACTATTATCGTTTATATGTAGTGAACGAAGGTAAAATGTCTAGCTTAGGAGTGGAAGCGTCTTTAACAGTAGGTACAGCTGGTGGCGGTGGTACAATTGCTTATGCAGTTAGAGATGGTGACTGGGATGCTTCTAATACATGGTCTACAGGAGCAACGCCAGATGCTTCAACAAGTGTAGTAATTAGTTGTAATTATACAGTAACAGTTACGGCAAGTGATGGAGATTGTGATAACCTAACCATTGCTTCTGGTTCTGCTTTAGAATTTAATATGAATGGAGATATCAATATAGGAGGAGACCTTTCCAATGCAGGGACTTTTGATATGGAAGGGACTAATATTTCTCTAAATCTTACAGGTAATTTAACTAATACAGGAACTTGGAAACCTGGTAGCGCTACTTTTACTTTTGATGGTTCTTCAGCACAAACGGTAAGTAATACAGGAACTTCAGAATTTACAGCATCAGCAGGAAGTACCACAACTACATATACTTATTCGGGATCAGCAGTTGATTTAAATGGAAGTTATAGTGGTGGTGGAGGAGGTTACTATTATAGTGGAATTTCTATTGCAGTAGGAGATGCTGGTACAGTGACTGATATTAATACTTCTTTTGAATTAACTCATTCTGATATTAATGATTTAGAATTTGGTTTAAGTGCTCCTGATGGAAGCTATTATGTAATATCAACTCAGTGGTCAGGCTCTTGTGGCAATGGAGAGGATAATATGAGTTTCACCTTAGATGATGAATCTACTAATGGGCGAGTTGAGGCTCAATGCTCTGGAGGTAATCCTAGTGTTTCAGGTATATTTCAACCTACTTCTGGCTATCCTTTAAGTAATTTTGATGGAGAAAGTATTAATGGGAGTTGGACCTTGTGGATACTCGATTATTATGATAATGAAGCAGGAGCTACTTTTGACGGAGGTTCTATAACAATCACTTATGGTGGTGGCTCATCAACTGAAACAACCAACGATTTAGCCTTTCATAATTTTATCATGAATAATGCTAATGGTGTCACGTTTATAAATGATGACGCACGCATTACGAATGACCTTACATTAACCAGTGGTGTAATTGCTATGGGAGCGAATGAAATGATTTTTATTGATGGTGCAACAAGTGATGTAGGAGGTAATTCTAATCATGTAACTGGAAAAATCAGAAAAATTGGCAATGAGGCATTTGATTACCCTTGTGGCAACGGTACTTATATAGCCAACCTCAGTATTTCAGCTCCGAGTTCAGATACAGATGAGTTTACCTGTGAATACACACGATCTGATCCTGATGCAAATTGGGACACAGATTCAAAAGAGGGAACAATTCATAATGTTAGCCGAATCGAGTATTGGGTGGTTGAACACCCTGTAGGAAGTTCTGCTGTGTATCTTTCCTTAAGTTATGAAGATACTCGTAGCGGAGGAGTAGGGTTGCCTACAGATTTAACAGTAGGACACTGGTCAGCTGGGCAATGGGCTGATGAAGGGAGGAATAATGTATTAACACCAGCAAATTATACAGGCTTAACTACTTCGATTGCTTTGTCTCGCTTTAGCCCAATTACTTTGGCAAGTACGAATTTTTTGGGACTTAATCCTTTACCAATTACTTTGGTAGATTTTACTGCTGAAAGAAAATCAGAAGGCGCATTACTAGAATGGCAAACAGCACCTGAATTAAATAGTGACTATTTTGCTATTGAACGCTCGTTGGATGGAAAAGAATTCAATGAGATTGGAACTGTTGAAGCAAAAGGGGAAACCAAGCAGGTTGTGGATTATAATTTCCTAGATGATAATATTGAAGTTACAGGATATGTCTACTACCGTTTGCGCATGGTAGATCTTGATGGGTCTTTTGAGTATTCTATCATAAGGCAACTACAATTTGATACCTCGTTCAACTTTGACTTAATTACAATTGCACCAAACCCATTTAATGGCCAAATAAGCATTAAATATCAACTACCAAGTGAAGGGACTGTGCATGTGGTAATGAGCGATATGCTGGGTAGAAATATATTGGAAAAAGTAGTAAGTGGAAAAGAAGGGCGGAACACGCTTGATTTAACAAATCTAGAGCGACTCCCTACAGGAACTTATGTGTTTCAACTACACTATAATGGAAAAATGATTACTAAGAAACTAATTAAGTAGTTTCACAGTTTCATAGTTTCATAGCTACATTGATTTCAGTTGATTAAATCATCTTGTGGGTTTAGGATACTGTTTTTGAATTTATCAATAGTTATTTTGAATGATTAAGTCTTGCTTCATTTCATCGTAGTTCTGGTATTGGTTCTTCAGAATTGTATTTGTCTTAATTGTTCCGTTTACTCGCTAAACTATCCCATTGGTCCTTGGTGTGAATGGAAAAGTCAGAACATGTTCTAACTTTTTTTTCTTGCACCTACAGTCATTAATAGAAGTATCCCTTAGATTTGAAATCTAAAATACCACTCCGAGTTTATGCAGACTAAACTACAGGGACTTGACTTCCGAATTCTTCTTTATTGTTCTAATATATAAGTCATAATTATGTGGTGAGAGTTAGGTTATAAAAAGGACAAACAAATTACGTTTATAATTGTGATTTTATCAAAATTATAAAAAGCAAAAACCACGATTAAGTAAACTTAATCGTGGTTTTTCGATAAAATCGAAGAATTAAAAACTGTTGTGTGGCCTCGGCAAGAATCGAACTTGCATCTAATGTTTAGGAAACACCTATTCTATCCATTGAACTACGAAGCCATTCTTGGTGGATAATTGCAAATATAATCTCTAATTTCAAAACTCCAAACAGCAAAGCATTTCAAAATTGCCCCACAACTTGCGAACTAAAAATCTCCTCAATAACTTACCTATTTATAATTTACTATTTTGCCATTTCACTAATTTACCATTTGAATTATGCCATTAAAAGTCGATAGTCAAGCACCAGATTTCACACTTCCATCTACCAGCGGAAGCGATATTACATTAAGCAAAGATTTGGCAGGAAAGCCGTGCATCGTGTATTTCTACCCAAAAGACTTTACGCCAGGTTGTACTAAAGAAGCCTGCGAATTCAGAGATGCTTTTGAAGAATTTAGGGGTTTGGAGATTGATATTTTCGGAATCAGCCGAGACAGCATAGAATCTCACGACAAGTTCAGAGCAGAACACCAATTGCCTTTCCATTTACTTTCCGACAAAAGTGGAGATGTTTGTAAAGCTTATCAATCACTCATTCCTTTCATTGGAGTTCCCAAGCGAATTACCTATTTGCTAGACAAAGACCACAAAATTGCCGCAGTCAATGACAGCATGTTCGATGCAGTTGGGCATATCAAAAACATGATTGCCAAAGTGAAAGAAGGTTGATTTGATGATATCAAAAAGTGCAAGCGTGGACGCTTGCACTAGTATTTTAGAATTACTTTTTTCAAACTATTCAGAATCTTCATTTTCTAGTCTTTATACTCAATACTTGCTACCTGATACTTTTATGAAAATCACTATTATTGGAGGCGGAAACCTCGGAGTTGCCATTGCCGAGGGAATGGTTGAAAGCCAATTTATTACTGCGGAAAACATTACGGTTACTCGCAGGAAACTTAGCAAAATTTCCCATTTGGGAGAGTTGGGAATCCAATTATTAAGCAGTAATTCGGAAGCTTGCAGAGATGTAGATATAGTCATTTTAGCTGTAAAGCCCTACCAAGCTAAAGCCGTTTTGGTGGAGATTTTGCCATCGCTTTCTGAGAAGCAAATTCTGGTTTCCGTAATAACAGGTTTGACTTTGGCGGAAATGACAGAAGTGGTTGGAGTGAGCAAATGTGTGCTTTTCAGAGCTATGCCAAATACGGCAATTGCCATTCGGGAATCAATGACTTGCATTTCCACTAAAAATGCCACAGCAACTCAATCCAGCCAAATTATTGACCTTTTTGAGCAACTGGGCAAAGCTGTGGTAATTGAAGAGGAATTGATGGAAGCCGCCACCGTTTTGGGAGCTTGCGGAATTGCCTATGCCTTGCGCTTTGTGCGTGCTGCTTCACAAGGCGGGATTGAAATTGGGTTCGGAGCAGAAATTGCTCAACTCATTGCTTCTCAAACCGTGAAAGGAGCTTCTGACTTATTACTAAAAAAAGGGCAACATCCTGAATATGAAATAGATAAAGTAACCACTCCAAAGGGTTGTACCATTGCCGGATTGAATGAAATGGAACACCGTGGATTTAGCTCAGCATTGATAAAAGGCGTGATTACTTCGTATAAAAAGATTGAGAAAAACTGATGCGATAATTTGTTGATGCGGTAATTTGATGATGGATTTTGACATTTCAGTAGCTGACAACTTCCAAGTTGTCAGAACTACTTGGCTTCAAAGAAATATGATTTTCAAATTAAGGAATGCGTGAGACACGCATTGAAAGTTTTCCTCTTGGCGTGTCTCACGCCAAGTTTGAATTTTAAAAGAATGGGACTCGATTACACAGATGGTTGCGTGAATTTCCGAGATGTAGGCGAGTTTCTAAATCTGATAACCGAAACTGTTCAATTTAGAAAGGGCGTTTTGTTGAGAGGAGGAAGTATAGATTACGTGAATAGTCTGTCGGAAATTGGAAATGCAGAATCTGTTTTCAACCTAAGAAACAGAGCCGATTTTGGTGGTTTGGAAGTGGACTATTACCACTTCCCAATGTCGAACAAGATAGAGAAGTATGACACGAGCCAGAATGAAGTAAAAAGATGGCTGAATCAGATTCTCCAAACTTTTGAAAATCCAGATTTGAAATTCCCTGTGTTGGTTCATTGCCTATCGGGGAAAGACCGAACGGGAATTGTGATTGCGGCAATTCTACTTGTTTTGGGAGTTGATAAATCGGTAATCAAACAAGAATATTTGTTGAGTGATGGAGAAGTAAAAGAAAAATGGATTACCACTTCTATTGAGGGAATTGGCGATGTTCATCTTTATTTCAAAGGCTTATATTTAGAGAAAATCAGAAGAAATCTACAACACTTTCTCGTTCGCTAACCGAAGTTCCCTAACTTCGCATTTCATATTAGAAAGCGCCATTTTATTGTGCTTTGGAAGCTAAAAATAGTGCTTTTTTGATTTCCAAAACCTCGTAAATCAATAAAATGCTTCATCAAAAAAACCTTCCTTTTCTTATTCTTGTATTGCTCGCTTTGGTTTGGGGAAGTTCTTTCATTCTCATCAAAAGAGGCTTGGATTCCTTTTCCGCAGGTCAAGTAGGCTCATTGCGAATTGTATTTTCATTCCTGTTTATGATTCCGTGGGCAATTAAGGTATTTAAGAAAGTTCCGAAAGAGAAACTAATGGTCAGTCACTATTAAAATAGTGCAGTACCCAATCATGAGTTTGCATGATGCCCGCAAAATGGTAATGGTTTTGATTGCTCAAACTATAATTGACACTCAAAACCCTGTTGAACAGGAAGTTGAACTTGGAAGAGGAATCAGTTTAGTGGAGAGGTTGTAAAAGATGTATCGAATTTATATTTCTGGTCATTAAACAAAAAAACAAGAATGGAAATGATAAAATATTGGCTAAAAATCATCTTACTAATCGCAATATTCAACTCCTGCCAAACATCTGTGAACGTTTCGGAGGATTACCCAAGAATGATTGGAGATATTGCTTATGATGAAAAAATTGACACTTCTGAATTCAATCATTTGTAATGATGAAAGCTTGGCAGTCCAATATTATGCATTTACTAAGGTTTTAGGCGAAAAGCCTTATGTAGGTGAAAAATATGAATTACAAAAAATATTTAATGAGAAGTATAATTCTGAGATAGTAAAAAAGGAATCGGGGCTTTTGAGAATTCGGTTTATGGTTAACTGCGAAAGTAAATCAGGTAGGTTTAGAATGATTGGAATGGGCGAAAATTATAAAGAAAAAGAGTTTGACACTTCTATAACAGATCAACTTCTTTCCATCACAGAAAATTCAGTAAAATGGAAGCCTTTTAAAACCAATAATGCTCAGAGAGATTATTATATGTATTTGATATTTAAGCTTGAAAAGGGCATAATAACTGAAATATTACCGTAAGTCATGAAAATACTCATTCAATTATTTTTGATACTACTTTTTGCTCAAACTGTTCTTGCACAAGACAATTGGGCCGCATCTCATTTTGTCGCAATAAATTAAAATGCACTTTTTAAATGAAATAGTGAGGCATTATGAATGCCAGATTTCTAATAAACCCAACGTCTGGCAGGGTTTTCAACCTCTGCCAGACGTTGGGTTTATTTTAGTGTGCGACATTTTGAGATGCGTCCGACAATTGTAATGTATTCCTTTCTAAAGGAGACTCTTATCGCTATAAGGCGTGTAAATTTCTTGAAGAATCGCCTAGCCATTTTCAGCTAACAAAAGAGTATCATAAAATTAAAGATAAAGCACTTGAAATATGCCCTGAATATGCTGTCATTTATAAGCAAAAATCAACTGCATATTTAAAAACAGGCGATTTTATTAATTGGAAAACTTTAATTGATAAAGCTGTAAAACTAAATCCTAAAGAGAATTTAGACTATAGGGGTTGATACCGATTTCAGTTTTTCAGAGATTATAAAGGTGCTATTGCAGACATTGAAGAATTAGATAAAATTGTTGACCATGATATTGGCTATTGTCAGAATGGGGACTATTACTTAAATATAGCCAAAGGTCTTTGTTACAAAATGATAGGCGAGAAGGCAAAAGCTATTCAAATCATTCGCAAGCAAATAGAAAAAGACATATCTTCTGTTGGCTCGTATGGTTACCTACATTTAGGTGTGTTACATTTGGAGAATAGTGATTATGACAAGGCTATCAATGCATTTGAAAAGCAATCGAATATTAATTAACTAGCTGAATATCAATACTATAAATCATTATCTTACAAGAAATTAAATAAACAAGAAGAGTATTTATTGAGTATCAATAAAGCAAAAACTCTTTATTTATCTTCTGATACATGCTTGATATTTATACTCATCATATAGATAAAATCTATTTGAAGGACATCCAAAATGAGCTTGACAAGCAATAGCTTATAAAACATTCTCAATGCTTCGCACCAGAGCATAGCCAAGAACTACTAATAACTCTTCTCTCCATTCACAATCCCAAAAGCTTTCCCAACAAACATTTCTCCAATAAAAGGGGTGTTTTTGGATTTTGATTTAATGTCTGATTTGGAGAAAACCCAGCAGTAGTTTTCATCGAACAATGTCAGTTTTGACATCTCCCCAACTGCTATTTTAGGCTGTGAGAGTTTGAGAATTTGACGTGGGTTTGTAGTAAACTTCTCAATTAGTTTCTCAATCGGGAAGTTTTTTGGGCGTTTGGAGTTAATGGTTGCGAAAGCTGTTTCCAAACCTAAAATTCCGAAATCTGCCAAATCGAACTCCAACTGCTTGCTTTCTTGGTCGTGTGGCGAGTGACTCGAAGTAATTACATCAATCGTATTGTCAAGTAAGCCTTCCCAAATGGCTTCATTATCCTTTTCAGTTCTGAAAGGTGGCTTTACTTTTCGGAGTGTGTCGAAAGCCATCATGTCAGAATCGGTGAAATAGACTTGGTGGGCGCAAATATCGCAACTTACTCGTAAGTCTTGCTTCTTGGCTTCCCGAATCAGCTCTACGCTTCTTGCGGTGGAGATATTGGAAAAGTGGATTTTCCCTCCTGTGTATTTCAGTAGTTCCAAACTTCTGATAATCGCCAATTCTTCCGACAAAGCAGGCAAGCCTTTCATTCCGAGTAATGTGCTAGAAATCCCCTCGTGCATTTGTCCATTCGGGGCAATGCTTTCCACTTCGGGAGTAACCATTAGTAAGCCGTCAACCGTTTGGAGATATTGCAAACCCAAAGTCAGAATTCCCTCATTTTGCAAAGGCTTTGTGCCATCGGAAAAAGCGACTGCGCCAGCATGGTGTAAATCTAGCATTTCGGTGAGTTGCTTGCCTTCTACTTCTTTGGTAAAAGCAACAATTGGGTGTAAATCCGTAGTATGAAGTTGGCTTTGTTGTTTCACAAAACCAATACTTTCTTTGGATTGAATGATGGGTTGCGTGTTTGGCAAAGTCGCTACATCTGTAAATCCGCCAAAGCTTGCCGATTGGCAAAGTGTGGAAATCGTATCTTTATATTCTAAACCTGGCTCACACAAACTGGCTCTCAAATCGAACCAACCTACGGAAACGGAAAGTCCTTCTTTTTGAATTACTTCATCTGCGGAAATCTCCAAACCTTTTCCAATCTGGCTTATTTTACCCGAATCCACAAAAATATCTACCACTTTTTGATGGAATTCACTTGTTTGATTGATTACCCGAACAGACTTTATAAGTAGAGAAGACATGTTTTGAATCTTGGTTTACGCAAAGGTAAAATAAGCAGGAAATCATTCAAGGTTTTAGGAAAGTATTTGGATGATATGCTTTGATTAGTTCTACTTTAAGACTCTGGAAAATATAAAATTATAGTAGGTTCTGCGGTATTAGTATTTACTGTACTTTATGGATTGTTCTGGGCGCATCTCAAAATGTCGCACACTAAAAAAACATACGCTGGCAGAGGTTGAAAACCCTGCCAGACGTTGGGTTTATTCGAAATCTGACATTCATAATGCTCCATTATTTCATTTAAAAAACGCATTTTAATTTATTGCGACATTTTGAGATGCGTCCATTGTTCTTGATTGAATCAATTATGCTATTTTTAGCAATAGCTGTTGTTATTGGAATCAATATAATCTCCACTAGTCGTAGGTTTTTCCTACGACTTTTTAATTGTTAGAACGTCCGCTCGTTCTTGCGTTAAGACTGGCGAAGATTCAGTTTGGTTGACAATGTAAATATCATAAGATTGAAAATGAGAGGATGATAATTTCTGAAATGATTTCCAAATTCGGGAAACTATCTATCATAAAACCTGCGAGATTTAGCAGTTTAAACTCTGCCGAATAGTTACTCTTGCTTTTTGCAGAACTAAGTTATTTCTGTGAAATCTTGGAGGTTTACGATTTTGGGGTGTATTTATTAGACTCTAGGTTAGAGAAAGATATTGCATGAAATACTTCTAGTGCATCAGTTCCTAAGTATCTACTATTATATAAACTTCAGTCAGAGACTGATTTCCATTATTCGGCACAGGTTCAGACTGGGCTTGCATTCAATGCGCCAGCCTTTCGGCTGGTGCAAGCGTCCACGCTTGCACCTAGTATTGAATACATCTATAATAGTAGAAATTTAAGAGTTGATGCACTAGTCTGGCAACCGCCTTAATTTTGGAAAGCCTTCACGAGAAAAGACCTGCCAAGTCTCGGAGACCTGGCAGGTCTAAAAATGCCACTTAGCCACCAAAAAGCTTTTCCAAAATTTCAGCGGAACATTCTAAGCCTCATCAACTGGCTTTACTGAAATCAGCTTTCCTTTCTTGTTGGACTTGGCAAGTAGAAAAATCCAACCAAAACAGTTTTAATAGAGATTGTGAACACAATTTTATTATATCAACCGCATACTAACGGGTCTATGCTGGGATTGCACACAACCACCGACAGCTACTCAAGTCTCTTCTATTCATAAACTCTAATGAACAGGGGAAATACGGGGGATTTAGAACACAGCCAAAAACTTCACTACATGAATCTGTAAATTCAGTACATAAAATATACAATTGAGATAGTTTGGATTTTATTCGCCTGATTCTGATGCTAAACTTGTAGAAAGGAAAAAACACAAATGCTTTCCTAAGTGTCAAAACGATAAAATATAACTATGAAAAAATCAATTGTAATTCTCGGCTCATTCTTAATCGCCTTTTTGTTCTTCGCAGGTGTTGCCCAAGCGCAATACATCAACATTTCTGTCAATACCAAAGATGGAACTTATACCTACAAAAAAAGGAATGCTTTCTCTTCGCTCGAAATTCAATATAAAGGCGATATTGAAGTGAATTCTACCGATACAGATGTGATTTCGGTTTCGCCAGGTGGTTATTTAAAAATCAACCAGACCAATTTTGGGAACAAAAGAGCAATTATTATCGAAGGAAATTATGGGGGAGAAGTTTCGAGGAAATATTACGAAGGCAGGAAAGAGGTTGATTTCAGCGAGGAGGGAAAGAAATGGTTGGCAGATGTATTGTTGCAGGCAATTAGAGTAACTGGAATTGGTGCAGAAAGCAGAGTGGCGAGGTTTTATAAGAAAGGCGGAACTGATGCGGTACTTGAAGAAATCAGACAAATCAACAGCAGTTCTGGAATGGCGAGATATTTCGATGTGCTTTTGGCTCAGAAAGGAGTGAAAAACGTAGCGTTGATTGCCGAGAAAATTGGAAGTTATATCAGCTCAAATTCTACTCGAAGCAGTCTTTTCAGAAAGCATGCGAAACGATTTATGGAGAATGAGAATACGGCAAGGTCTTATTTTTCAGGAATCTCCAGAATGACTTCCAATTCTGAAAGAGGGAGTTTATTGAGACATATCTTGAATAACTATGAACTGTCAGAGGCAAACTATGAACATGTGTTAGATGTGTTGCGAAGAATGACTTCCAACTCTGAAAGAGGAAGGGTTTTGAGAGAAATCAATGAGAAATTACCTACAAATTCTGCTACATTGAGTTCCTATTTCCGAGTGATTTCGGGTATGACTTCCAATTCGGAAAAAGGGTCTGTTTTGCAAGATTTGATTAGAAGAAAACCTACTGCGGAAGTAATGGAAATGACTTTGGATGCTTTACGTGGTTTCACTTCCAACTCAGAAATTGGAAGCGTGTTGAGAGAGGTTGTTTCCGAAATGGGTAAATCCGAAAAATTGGTAGAGCCTTATTTAAGAGTGGTTGATAGGATGACGAGTAATTCGGAAATTAGTAATTCACTCATAGAACTTATTAGAAATCAGAAGCTTACAGAGACTGAATCTAAAGTAAGGTTCTTTGAATCTACTCGTAGAATGACTTCCAACACAGAACGAGGAAGAGTTTTGAGAAGAGCGACCGACATGTTGGATGGTAATGGAAGAGTAACAAACGCTTATTTCGATGCTGTGAGAGGAATGACTTCAAACACAGAGCGTGGAAGCATACTCAGAAATGTGATTGGAATGGCTAATTTGCAGAAATCAACGATGTTAAGTGTGATTGACGCAACTCGTGGCATGAACTCCAACTCGGAAACTGCGAGTGTTTTGGTAGCTTTAGGAAGAAAAATGCCTAAAAATGATTCTGATTTGAAAGATGCCTATAAAAATGCCGCTTCTCGACTGTCTTCCGATTCAGAATATAGGAGAGTGATGGAGGTTTTGGATTAAGTGAGTCCAAAGTCTTTATCGGGCTTGCGTTCAAGTCCAAAGTCCAAAGCAGATTTCAAACAGCGGATGCTGTTTTAGATAATAGTGTGTATGACGATTTATTTGTATAGTAAAATGCCTTGTAAGAAACACCGTACTACAACTCTCCGAGTCGTCAAGTCTGAACGATAAACTACTGATAGGAAAAAGAACGTGATATGGTAATAATAGCACAAGTTGATGTTTGCGCTCATACTACTATATATCTTTCATTTTCCTCGGAGCCGAGTCGCATCGGATTTGAGAATCCGAGAACTGTCAGAACTGAGGTTCTGACAGGCACAATTTCGCTTTTGTATAGTAGTGTGATTTCAGATAAAGAGTAACAGAATTACATATAAACCTTTAAGAATTGATTCAACATCTGGTTAAAGTGTCCTCGCTTCAACCATAACATTTAGAAAATGAAACTCTCTACTTGGCTCTCCCTTTTGCTGTATGTACTTGCTGGCATAGGTTTATATGCCTATTTGCTATACGGAGAAACAAATGAGTTCCCAAATTGGGAGACGGACAAAAGCCTGATTCTGACTGTTGGGGGAACTTCACTTTTGGCAGGGATTTTAATGCGCGGGCTGAGTACTTGGTTTCATGTTTTGTTGCCGTGGCGGAAATATTTTGGCTTTCGTTTTCTGGCGGAATTGGTTGTACGAACTCTTTTGGTTGGAGTGATTGTTCTGACTCTTTCAATGGTGTTTTTAGGAACGTTGGATTTTACAGAATTGAAAGATTTTGTAGTAGCTCAAACCAGTTTGCTACTCAAAACAGCGGTGGTCTCTTTATTTTTGAACCTTGTTTTTATAGTTGCCTCATTCACATTTTTCGCTTACGAACAGTTTGCCGTTGTGCAAATTCAGTCGGTGGAAATTAAGCGAAAGCAATTGCAATTGCAGTTCGATATGTTGAGGAATCAACTCAGCCCGCATTATCTTTTCAATTGCCTAAATACCATTTCCAACTTGGTGTATAAAGATGCAGAGTTGGCAGAGGAATTTGTCAGGCGTTTTGCCCACACTTATCAATATGTGTTGGACACGCACAAGAAAGATTTAATTCCCATTTCAGAGGAAATTGAGTTTGTCAATGCTTATGCTTTTTTGCTTCAAACTCGCTTTTCAAATAATATCAAGCTAATTATTAACCTTTCTAGCGAAGCCAAAGAATCGCTCATTCCACCGCTAACTTTACAGCTTTTGGTAGAGAATGCAGTAAAGCACAACACTATTTCCGATGAGCATCCACTCCAAATAGAAGTTTACCAAGAAGCAGAAAGACTTTGTGTAAAGAACACAATTTCGGAAACTCCAAAGCAGGTTTCTTCCCTAAAAGTTGGTTTGGAGAATATTAAAAAGAGATATGAATATTTCACTCCAACCGAATTAGAATTGCTAAATGGGGAAAATTTTGAAGTGAAATTACCCATATTGAAAGCAAGAAAACAGGCTTTGGTATAGGTAAAATGACTTCTTGCTTTTCTGTAATTCATACATCGCAAATCACAAACCAATGCAAAAAATATTCATTCATAACCTCATTTTCAGATTGGTTGCCCCAGTTTTTGTGGGATTTTTAGCCTATTTGTCTGTGTTGCTATTTTTCGATTCCATTTCTCAGCTGACAGAAGTGTTTTTTGGGAATGAAGCCATGCTTTGCATTGTGTTAGCTTATGTGCTTTTTGAAGCTTTGCAATTTGCCATTTCCCAAGTAGAAAAACGCTTTTTAAAACCTGCTTCTGTTTGGAGAATTATATTCCAATTCTTGTTAGGTTTGGCAGTTTCACTTGTGGTGGTTTCAGGAGTGATTTATGTCTATTTTGAATATGTGATTGGAATTTCCGAGTTCGATACAGAACTTACTGTGTTGAATGGAGCATTTACCATCATCAGTTTAGGCTATAATACGCTCTATTTCAATGTGTATTTTCTGAATAGAGAAAAAAAAACACGACTCCAAAAAGAAAAGTTGATGAAGAAGAATTTGGAGTATGAATTAGAAACTTTTAAGAAGCAAATCAACCCAAATTTCCTTTATGAAAGCTTGGAAAGTTTGATTCCACTCATTCATAGCTCTCCAGAAAAAGCGGAAGATTTGATAGATACTTTGGCAGGAACTTACCGCTACACGCTGAATAGCCAAAAAGATGAACTTGTACCACTTTCGCAGGAAATAAAAGCGCTGAAAGAGTTCGTTTCCATACTGAATCATAAACATCAAAATCAGATTTCTCTGACTGTGCAAACTGAGCAATGCGAGAAAGATAAATCAATCATTCCCAATACTTTGCAATGGCTTTTACAGTATATTGTAAATACAACTATCATCAATTCCATACAGCCCTTAAATGTGCAAGTTTACTGCGAACAAGATGGTGATATTGTGGTGGAAAATAAGTTGAATCTGAAGTTGAAAACCAATAAATCAGCCAAAGATGGATTCGATAAAGCGCAAAAATCATATCTTTTCTTTACCGATACGCCAATTGTTCAAGTACGAGTAGAAGGCAAGCAATACATCAAAATCCCGCCAATCAATGCGGAAATGATGAGTCTAAAGTAAGTGCAAAATGGAAAGTCGGATGGTCGATGCCATAGTAAAATAGTAAAGTAAAAATTTGACTATTATTAAAGTTGCTGGTTCTATCGTGAATCTGATTAAAAGCATGATAAAACTAAAATTCGCCAATTCACAAAATCACTAATTCGCCAATTATTTCATTCCCATGAAAATATTAATTATAGAAGACGAGCAAAATGCGGTAGAGAAATTGGAGCGAGTGTTAGGGCGTTATGATAGTTCATTGGAAATTGTGGGAAGAACCAAAAGTATTTCCGAATCAATCGCTTGGCTAGATAACCCACAAAATTCGCCCGATTTGATTCTCTCCGATATTCAGTTGACAGATGGTTTGAGCTTTGAAATTTTCAAGCAGTTGGAAGTGAAATCTCCAATCATTTTCGTTACTGCCTTTGATGAATATGCTTTGGAAGCTTTTAAACTCAATAGCATTGCCTATTTGCTGAAACCTGTAAGCCTCGCAGATTTATCGGAAAGCATGGAGAAATTGAAAAACCTTCAAAATAATTTTTCCGTTTCGCAACAAAACCAGCAATTGCAAGCCTTGCAAAATGCGTTGGGAATGATTCAGCAAAATCCATATAAAGAACGGTTTATGGTAAAGTTGGGCGAGCATATTCGCTCCGTACCCGTAGAGCAAATCGAGTTTTTCTATGCCGAAGGCAGAACGGTTTTCCTAATCACCAAGAACCGAAAGAAATTCGTGATTGACTACAAACTCGAACAGCTTGAGAAGTTTCTCAATCCAACCGAATTTATGCGAGTAAACCGCAGTTTTATTCTCAACATAAGCGCCATCAAAGAAGTATTGGTCTATTCCCAAAGCCGACTCAAAGTGGAAATGAACTTGGAAGCGCCCAAGGAAATAATCATTAGCAGAGATAAAGTAAGCAGTTTCAAAGATTGGTTTGGGGGTGGAATTTGAAGAGAAAGCAACTTTGAATTACAGAATATTTCGTAGAACGTAGCTCCAGTTGCGTTAAACTAAAAAAGGCGAGGCTTGTAGGTATGACAAGCCTTGCCTTTTTATCAAAAAACTATTAAATATAAGTGCTTTTACAAATCTAATGCACACTTATATTTGATTCAAGTATCTGACTAAACCGTACATCGTACATCCAAATTGGTACATTCATTTCCCTATTTCTTATCTCCATCATACGCCCATTTCAAGTAAACTGCTCCCCAAGTGAAACCTCCACCAAAAGCAGCCAAAATCAGATTATCTCCTTTTTTGAGTTGATTTTCATAATCCCACAAGCAAAGGGGAATTGTGCCAGAAGTGGTGTTTCCATATTTTTGGATATTCAACATCACTTTCTCTTCGCCTACATTCATTCGTTTTGCTGTGGCATCAATAATTCGTTTGTTGGCTTGGTGCGGAACTAGGAAACGGATGTCATCGCCAGTCAAATTATTGTCTTTCATTACTTTGGCGGCTGCATTTGCCATGTTGGTAACGGCAAATTTGAACACCGCTTTCCCTTCTTGGTAAACGTAATGGTCTTTATTATCAATCGTTTCATGTGTGGAAGGTCTTCTGCTTCCGCCTCCTTTCATGTGGAGGTGTTTTTCGCCAGTTCCATCAGAACGAAGGAAGAAATCCATGATGCCATTTTCTTCTTCCGTAGGCTCTAGCATGACTGCGCCTGCACCATCGCCAAAAATAATGCAAGTAGAACGGTCAGTATAATCTATAATGCTCGACATTTTGTCGGCTCCAACCACAATCACTTTCTTATATCTTCCGCCTTCTATAAATTGCGTTCCAGTAGATAAGCCGTATAAAAAGCCAGAACAAGCCGCATTCAAATCGAAACCGAAAGAATTGGTTGCGCCAACTGCCGCACAAATTACGTTTGCCGTGGCAGGAAACTGCATGTCGGGCGTGGTAGTGCAACAAATTAGTAAATCTACCTCTTCGGGTTTCGTGTTGGTTTTTCGCAATAATTCTTCTACTGCGGGAATTGCCATAGCGGAAGTCCCTTGGTCTTCGCCTTTCAAAATCCGTCTCTCTCTAATTCCCGTTCGGTCGGTAATCCACTCATCGTTGGTGTCCACCATTTTCTCTAATTTCTTGTTATCCAACACAAAATCAGGTACATAGCCTCCAACTCCAGTTACTGCTGCTCTTATCTTTTTCATTATCCTATATATTCTTTGTGAACAAGGCCTCCAATCAGAAAATCCAAAATTAACCTTTTGCTGAAATTTCAAATATTGTAAGACAAAGTAAAGCAACTTGAGTTAAAAAGGCTAATCTGTTGGATATAGATATTTGAGTTTGGATTTAGAAAGTTCGATAGCCTATATTTAAAGTATTGGTTATTAGCGTTTTAAACTGTTTTTATAGTTTGGATTTAGCCGAATAAATGCTGTTCAAGATTTTGCCATTTCCATGAACCCAACCTAAAAACGATGAGGAAATAAATCGCTTTTTTATCGCAGTTATTTATTTTCCGTTCCCAAGGAACCCTCAAATAATAATTTAAAGATTTCTCTTGCTTATTTTTGAGACTAAACAGCGTTAAAAATTTCGTCATAGCGATGTTATGACTGCAATTTTTGCCTTGTTTAGTCTCAAAAATAAACTGCGATAAATGACCAACTTATTTTTCAAGTGTTACTAAGTTTGCAACTCATAAACCGACTTGTAAAATGAATGATTTCAAAAATGGCGTAGAGTATCTCAATAAGCTCAGAATGCTTTTTTATATACTAATGGGAATTCCCTTGACCTTTTTTAGCGTACTTTTCTTCATGGAAAAGCAAGATGGAATCACTCCATTGCTGGAGTTTGATAATTTGGGTACGCTCAGGTTAGTTTTGGCAATTGGTTGTATCGGTTGTGCTTCTTTTGCTTATATACAATACAATCGGAAATTGCGAGAAGTGAGAACACTCACCACTTTGCGAGAGAAACTTTCAGCACATTGGTCGCTAAATATGATGAAATATGCTTTGATGGAAGTTTCCTGTCTTGTTCCGCTTACCTTTTTCTTTCTGACAGCAGATATCTTTTTCAAAGGTTTATATGTGCTTATGATGGTTGCCATGGCAATCTCCAACCCAACCATTTACACGCTTCTGAGCGATTTGAGACCGAGAAAAGCGGAAGGGCAGATTCTGAAAACCAATCAGGAAATAGAGTAGTAATTTATGTTGCGCAGTTTTCGTTTTACCTATGAAAATAGAGTTTTCATCATCTACTAGAGTTGTTGAAATTTGATAATCAATGGATTAAGCAAATATCGTGAAGATTGATTATACTACTGGACATCAGGGTAAGAGAGGATTTTGTAGTAGGGCAACTCTTGATTCTCAAAATACAATTTTGAATAGTTGGCGCTATCCACTTCTTCGAAAAACCAACTTGTTGAAGACATCTCTAATGGTTTGAATATATGTTCTTCTGTGAATTTATTGAACGGTTTACCCGTGGCAGATTCTATCACTAAAGCGCATAAAGCAGTTCCTATATTGCTATATTCATATACTTCTCCAGGTTTTGTTTTGGAAAAAGTAGATGCATTGTAAAAAGCCTCCTCTTTCTTCAAAATTTTGCTCAAATATTCAGCTAGAGGAATCCAGTCTTTCGCAGGGTTTTGATAATACAATTCATACTTTTCTTTCAAGCTTTCGGCTATGGGAATATTATCTTTATTGACATAACAGGTTTGCATGTAAATATCAGTATCAACAATGGAACTTGTGTGTGTGGCGAGTTGCCTAATGGTAATTAACTCATCAGGATGATTTGGATTGATAACCTTAAAACGGCAAATGTTTATTGATTGGGTCATCTAAATCAATAAAATTCAATTCTTTCGCTTTCAAAAGAGCCACACCAATAAACACTTTGGAAATAGAGGCAATATTGATAATTGTATTCTCGGTATATTATCGGCATAACCAAAACCTCGGTTATACACTATTCCTGTGCTGTCCACTACGGCAACAGAGAATCCATTGTAAACACCCCTATTGTATAAGCTATCCAACTCCTTATCGAAAGGACTAGTTGCCAAATCACTCACGTTCTCTTTATCGGATTCCGTTTGTTCACTCTGTTTGTTTTGGCAAGAGAGACAAAAAATTAGCGATAGAATAAAACTATATTTTTCATTTTATATGATTTTGGTTGGTTGTCGGTTTTAATTTCAATTTTCTGTTTCTACCCTCAAGCCGCAGGGCTGTTAAGTCATGCTTCTACAAGGGTTTTTATTGTGAATAATAATATTTTTTATTACATAAAAATTACATAATTCTGTAAAATCTGCATCAAAAAATCTTAATAACGATTAAAAAATAATTTTTAGTTATTTTTTTGTTAAAAAAGGCGGAAAATTGAGTTTGCAAAAGGGCGACTTAACAGCCCTGCCCTCAAGCCTAGTTGTAGCATCCGCTACGAGCATCAAATCAATAACAATATCATGATTCGCCTAATCAAATACCGCATTATTGGGCAGCGACTGCTCGCTCTTGCGTAGAGCTTGGTGTTTTCAATTTGGTGGGCTAACAGATATTAAGAGTCGTCCTGCGACTAGCAGGAAAGAGTCATTAAGTTCCATAGAATGCGGAATAGAAAAACGATTCCTAAGTTTTTCACAACCCTACTCCCTTCTTCCAAACCTTGCCTGCTTTCAATTCTCCTTGATGGTAAAGAATCTCTTGGTAGTCTGAACAAGGGAAACTTACTAAGTCAGCCTTAAAACCC
>JBLIFI010000021.1:0-21246 GCA_047633715.1 Flammeovirgaceae bacterium | reverse complement strand
GTTGGAGTTGCATGAGTAAACCACTTTTCGGAAAGCAGATTGTAGGTTTCAACTACTGAATCTAAATCGTTGAAATGAATTCCAACCGCTACTCTCATGAGCATGTGTTGCGGACGCTCTACAATTTTACCTTCTGCCTTGAGCAAATAAGAACGCTCCAAAGTTTTGTAACCGAAGAAATCGTATTGGTAATCTCTATCATAATCAATGGCTTCATCTAAAAAAGCCGCATTGTTATGAATTACTTCATAGGCTTCCTTGGAAATCATGGAAGCATTTTGGTTCGTTTTTGGGTCAATATACGTGTAAAGCCTTTTCATTGTGCTAGAAAAAGACTTACTCGTAGTTTTATGCAGGTTGGAGATAGCAATTCTGGCCGCCAAAATAGAATAATCGGGGTGAGTCGTTGCCATATTCGCAGCTGTTTCTGCGGCCAAATTATCGAGTTCAGAGGTTGTTACGCCATCATATAAACCCATAATTACCTTTTTGGCAATTTCCACAGGGCTTACGTAGCGCATATCTAAACCATTGCACAACTTCTCAATCCGAGCTGTAATTTTGTCGAACTTGACGCTTTCACGTCTGCCGTCTCTTTTGAGTACTAACATATTTTATTTTTTGGAGGTGTTTAATTAAGGTTTTCAGTTTTAAAAACTTACTTCCTTACTATGTAAATGAGGTTCGTATATACCTTGAACTATTTTTGTGAGCAGTAAACTTTCAACGCATTTAAGCTATTCCGACTTACTTGTTTAACTGTCTTAAAATCAGTCGATTAGCGAAAATCAAGATTATTATATATATTACTGATAATCAATAACTTAAGTTGCCTAAAATCTATCATTACTTCATGTTTTTACTGACTCATTAACTATAAATTTAAGTAATAGAAAGCTGAATTGTAAAGGTTTTTCGACCAATTTCCTGTTATTTTCTTTAGACTAATTATAAATTACTGAAAATGTGATTCTTAGAAAAAAGAGATTTTCTTACTTGTTGGGTAAATGAACTTTGGAGATTGTAACGTCTTTCCTTTTTTGAGAATTTGGCAAAATCCAACCAATAATCATTTTCGAAGACGCTTTATAATTTCTATTTTTGTTCTTTGTAGATTACAGATTGTTTCATACTACTATATATTTTAGAATCCGTCATCTGAAGCAGACGGCAATAGTTTATTCTATTGCATTACCATCCACTTTAGTGGGCGGTTTCAAAAGTTGTTTTTGGATTTTATATAATAGCATGAGATTATTTGTAAATTCTGATTTGTGGAATTATACTAATACATTGTCTCAAATTTATATGCCAACAAACTCCGTACCCGATATTGCCTCAATGAAATTGCTAGATGTAGTAAACCATAACTATATCTACGCTTCCGTATTGCGTTTTTTTGGGATTGACTTCTATAAATATCCATCTGCGCCACTTTGCCAAATTTGCCAAGAAAAAGGAGTGAATTTTCAGATGCTTTCCAAGCATTTGCAATTAGCACACAAAAGAGAAGTTGGCGTGGAAGATGCTTTGGTCAATTATGAGGCAGATATTGTAATTGATTACTTAAAAGACGGACACAGCAAATTTATAAGGCAGCAATTGCCTTATATGGCAGATTTGATTGCCAATATTTCCCCACAGTTTTTCGATAATGAAGGATTGGCAAAAGATTTGAAATTTGTGTTTCCAATTTTTGCGGAGGATTTTATCCACCATATTTATGAAGAGGAAGCTACCTTTTTCAAATATGTAGCTCGCTTACACGATGCCAGCAAAGGGAAGGGCAATTGGGGAAGGCTTTTCTTCGAGATGCTCCGTAATTCAATTTCCAGCTACGCAGAACACCATTCAGAGGAAGATGATGAAATGGCGGGAATTCGGCAGTTGACCAACAACTATCAAATTACGGAAAGCACTTCTGTTTACACAAAAGTTATCTACCAAGAACTCCAACAGTTTGAGCGAGACCTGAAACTTCATGCTGAAATTGAGAATAAGGTGTTGGTCTCCAAAGCACGCTCTTTGGAAAAAAAAGTATGGGCTAGAATTCGGCAATTTGCCAAACTCAACTAGCGCATTTGAATTCCAACCTGCTAAACTTGTCCTAAATAAAATCTTACTTGTCTTATTACTAACAAATTTGTCATATTTGTTGGCAAAACTCTATTTGCCTTTTTTGAATCGAAACAGTAGTCTCAATTTATATGCTTTTACTATTTAAAATCACTCTGCTAAGTTTGCTCCACCCAATTCATATTGGAGTAAGTGACATTAATTACAATCAGAAAGAACAATCGCTCCAAATTTCTCATAAATATTTTTTGGAGGATTTTGAAGATGCTGTGGAAACCGAATACAATGTGAGGCTTTCACTTGGCTCGCCACAAGAACACAAAAATGCCCAAGAATATCTGCGAAAATACTTATCTTCCCATTTCCAAATGAAAGTGAACGGAAAGGATGCGGAAGCTGTTTGGATAGGAAGTGAAATTGAAGCCGAAGCCATCTGGATTTATGTGGAATATCCGAAAATTAGGAAAGTAAAGGAATTGGAAATAACCAATAAAGTACTATTTGAAACCTTTGGAAATCAAAAAAATCTAGTCCATTTTAAATATTCAGGAGAAACCAAAAGCTTGATGCTCAAAGAATCCAAACCTTCGGATGTAATAGAAATTAAATAAAAAATCAGTCAACTTTAAAATACTCAATCGTGAGATTATATAAACTATTTCTTTTTCCGTTTCTATTTACACTTCTTTTTTGTGAATCTGCACAAGCTTCACACATCAGAGCAGGAGATTTAGTCATAGAACGAATTGATACAGGCAACCCAAATGCTCTACTTTATAAAATCACAGTCAACTTATATAGAGATGTTGCGGGAGTAGCCGCCCAGCCTGGGGAAATTAATTTTGGCGATGGTACGGATCCTGTAACTGTAGCTCCTGAAGATCTTGGCTTAACTCCCGATGGACTTACCCAAAAGCTACGATATGTAGTAGAACATTCTTTTCAAAACAATGGTGATTTCAAAATTAGTTACTTCGAGCGAAATAGAAATGGCGGTATTGCTAATATATCTAATTCCTTAGAAGTGCCTTTCTACATCGAGTCACAGATTCGTGTTAATCCAGGGTTTGGATTAAATGCTACTCCAATATTGGAGATTCCCCCTTTAGACCAAGCGTGTACAGGGCAGAAGTTCACACACAACCCTGGCGCATTTGACGAGCAGGGAGACAGTTTAGCCTACGAACTCACAGTAAGCAGGCAAGGAAGCGGAATTCCTGTGCCTAACTATCGTTTCCCTGATGAATTATCTAGTGCGCAAGAAGATGGCTCAACACCCGATTTATTTTTCATTGACTCTCAAACTGGCACGCTTACTTGGAATGCACCAGAAACTGCTGGAGAATATAATGTGGCATTCTTTATAAATGAATGGCGAGATGGACGGAACATTAGCAAAATCAATAGAGATATGCAGATTACAGTAAGAACCTGTAATAATGAAAGACCAAACATTGACCCTAAAGACACCTGCATAGTCGCAGGCATGATTTTGAAAGGCATCATTGAAGCTACCGATAAAGATGATGATGCTATCATTCTCACACAAGAAAAAGCCATTCCCAGCAATTTTGTTACGCCCAATTCTAGCTTTACTATTTTAGAGAACCGAGCAGGTTTTACTTCTGGAGAGTTCAAGTGGGAAAGCCGTTGCGAAGATGTCCGTGAAGAACCTTACCAAGCAGTTTTTAAAGTGAAAGAAAAAAGAACTGATGGAGAGGTCGAATTATCGGAATTTGAAGTCTGGAGAGTAAAAGTGGTTGGTCCTGCTCCAACAGGGCTAGACACAAGTTCTGTAGATCAGATAGCAAGAACGATTTCCTTAAAATGGGATGGCTATACTTGCCAAGATGATGCTCAGGTCATGCAAATTTGGAGAAGAAGAGGCTCATTCGATTTTGCCTTAGACACTTGTGAACCGGGAATTCCAGACGGCTCGGGCTACGAACTAATTGATGAAGTTGATATTTTACAGACCAATTATTTTGACAATAACAAAGGTGCAGGCTTGGAACGAGGCACAAGATACTGTTACCGTTTAGTCGCCCGATTCCCCGAGCCGAAAGGGGGAGAAAGCCTAGCATCTTTTGAGACATGTGCATTTATTGAATCCTTTGCTCCTTACATTATGAATGTGAGCGTAATAAAAACCAATGAAAAGAACGCAACAGATGGAGCTGATAGTATAGTTTGGACACGACCAATTAACGTAAATAGAGATAGTTTTCCAGGAGATTGGAGTTACGACTTGGTAAGATATGAAGGGGCAAATGGAACTGGGGAGGAAACCATTGTAGTACAAGATAAAGGTGAAAATGATACTACTTTTATAGATACTGTAACTCCTTTAGACACAAGAAATTCAAGTTATTCTTACCGAGTACGTTTTTATCATACTCCAAATACTGGTCCAAACGCAAACATTAAAACATTTATAGATGAATCTCAATTTGCCTCTACAGTTAGGCTTGAACCTAATTCCAGAACTGAATCAATTGCCCTGAACTGGTCTGCCGATGTACCTTGGAGCAACAAAGAAACCTCATTCCCACTCCATTATATCTACAGAGAATTTCCTCTGAATTCTGATGTATTTGAGTTGATTGACAGCGTAAACGTAATCCAAAACGGGTTTTCTTATGTAGATGATGGCAGCTTTATGAATCAGCCACTCATTAAAGATACTGTTTACTGCTATTATGTTTCTACGGTTGGAGCTTACCCACCAGACTTAAAGCTACGAGATTCTCTAGTGAACAAGTCACAGAAAGCCTGTGTTGCTCTTTTAGATACAATCAAGCCTTGTCCATTGATTTTGGACATTGACCATGTCGATTGCTTCAACATTCAAGTAATAGTTGGCTCTATTCGGGTGGATTGTGAAGCAATCGAATATCCTAACATACTTTCTTGGGAGTCTGCTGGTGGAGATAATTGTGAAGATGAAGATATTCAAGGTTACAAAGTTTATTATTCTCCAGTTCAAACCGCTAGGGAAAACTTTATTCTGATTGCACAGGTAGGAAAAGACTCTACAAGCTTTACAGATGATCGTTTAACAGGTACAAAAGCAGGTTGTTATTATGTAGAAGTGTTTGATGAGAATGAAAAAAACAGCAATTTCAGCAACATCTTTTGTATAGAAAATTGTCCATTCTATGAACTCCCAAACAGTTTTTCTCCGAATGGAGATGGCAGAAATGATACTTTTACACCATTCAACTGCCCAAGGTTTATTAAGCAAGTGGAGTTTGAAGTCCGTAGTAGATGGGGCGATGTAGTTCATACGAGCAATGATGATATTTACCTGAATTGGGACGGAACAAATAAACAAGGTTCTGACTTACCTAGCGGAGTTTACTATTATTCTGCCAAAGTAACTTACACTACCATTTCAGGAGAAGAAGCTGTATTCTCGAACCTGAAAGGGGTGATTCATTTGCTAAGAGGCAAGAAAAACGATTAAATCCAACCACCAAATAAGCATTTTTTATGTCTAAAATATATTTCTGTACTTCCTGTTTCTTGTTATTCCTACTTAGTTGCCAAACTGCGCAACAAGAAAGTAGCGAAACAACGAATATTCCTTATGAAACCCTTTTCAGCGTGGAAGACACAAAATCAGAATTTCTGTATGATTTGGCAACTCCTGACAAAAAAATCAAACTCCCTAAAGAGTTAACTGAAATTTCGGGAATTAGCTTGTGGAAAGAAGACGTTTTTGCCTGTGTGCAAGATGAAGAAGGTCGGATTTATTTTTTCAATGAGAAAGAAGAGAAAATCACAGAAGAATATCGATTTGCCAAAGATGGCGACTTTGAAGATGTTGTAGTGGCAAACGAAATCATTTATGCTTTACGAAGCGATGGAAAAATTTATGAACTCCACCCGAATATTTCCGAAAAATGGGAGGAATTTGAATACCAGACAGAACTCTCTAGCAAAAATGACACAGAAGGAATTTGCTTAGGCCCTGATGGGAGAAAACTATTAATTGCCTGCAAAAATGCTTCAGGAATTGATGGGCACGTTAAAGACCACAGAGGAATTTACAGCTTCGATTTGGAAACGAAAAAGCTAGACGAAAATCCTGTTTCCCTTATCAGCATTGACCAGATTGCAGATGTGGCGGGTAAGAAAGTCAGCTTTATGCCTTCTGCCTTAGCGATTCATCCTAAAACCCAAGATATTTATATCATTTCCTCAGTCGGAAAAATCCTGCTGGTTCTCGATTCCCAAAACCACATTAAACATTTACAGAGTTTGAAACACGACCATTTCAAACAGCCCGAAGGAATCTGTTTCCTCCCAGACGGAACGCTTTATATCTCCAACGAAGGAAAAAGTGGAAAGGCAAATCTACTGCGTTTTGAGATGGGAAAATGAAGAGCGTAGAGAATTAAAAACTGATTTGATGATGTGTTGATTTGGTAATTCGATGATCATAAAAAGGTTTGAAATGAGTTTTAAATCTTATTTCAAGCCTTTTTATATTTCTATTGCACCAAATATGAAACCATCAGAAACTTCGCCTACCTTTGTAAAGTAATTGTATTATAGAAAATTACTTTTCTTGATAATCGAATGCGATTCCAATAACTACTTGATACTACCAAATAATGCAAGAAATAAAAAGTCAGCAGGAAATACTGGATAAATTAGGGATTGAGCAACTCAACCCCATGCAGGAACAAGCGCAGGAGGTAATTAACTCCAAAAGTGAAGTTGTTTTGCTATCTCCAACAGGAACGGGAAAAACATTGGCTTTTCTTTTGCCACTCATTGCCAGCCTAGATGTAAATTCCAACCAAATTCAGTTGCTGATTGTGGTGCCAACCAGAGAACTTGCCATTCAGATTGAGCAAGTTATCAGAGAAATGGGTTCTGGATTCAAAGCAAATGCGGTTTATGGAGGTCAGAATTTCTCGAAAGATCGAGTACACCTGCAACATTTACCCGCCATTCTTGTCGGAACGCCTGGGCGAGTTGCTGACCATTTGCGAAGAAGAACTTTCCATACCAGAGATATTAAAACATTGGTGTTGGATGAATTTGACAAGTCTTTGGAAATTGGCTTCGATTCTGATATGCAAACCATTGTAGAATCGCTCCCGAATGTGAAGAAAAAAATATTGACTTCGGCTACGGAAGGGGTGACCATTCCACGATTTACCAAACTAGAAAGACCTTATTATATTGATTATCTGGATGAGAAAAACTCTCAGTTGGAAATCAAAATTGTGCTCTCTCCAGAGAAAGACAAATTGCAGACTTTGGTAAAAACATTGAGCCTTTTGGGAAATGAGCCAGGAATTGTTTTCTGTAATTTCAAGGAAAGCATTGAGCGAGTAAGTGATTATTTGACGGAAATTGGAATCAGCCACGGTACTTTTCATGGCGGCATGGAGCAGCGAGATAGAGAAAGAGCTTTAATCAAATTCCGAAATGGAACGCATCAATTACTGGTTTCCACAGATTTGGCGGCTCGGGGAATTGATATTCCCGAATTGACTTTCATCATTCATTATCATTTACCCACCAGAGCGCACGAATTCACGCACAGAAATGGACGAACCGCTCGGATGAACAGCAACGGAACGGCTTATGTATTGCAATGGAAAGGCGAAGGATTACCCGAATTTGTAGATGCTTTGGAAACAGTAGATTTACCCGATAATTCTCCTTTGCCCGATTCCTCGGAATGGCACACCTTGTTTATTTCTGGTGGACGGAAAGACAAAATATCGAAAGGAGATGTGGCTGGCTTATTTTTCAAGCAGGCGAAATTGGAGAAAGAGCAATTGGGTGTAATCGAACTCAAACAAGATTGCGCTTTTGTTGCCGTAAAATCAAACGATTTGGATGGATTGATTCAGGTGGTCAGTAATACTAAGTTGAAAAAGAAGAAAGTGCGAGTGAGTGAGGTTTAGGAAAATGTAGGGTTTCCTAAAAATGTGGTGGGTTTCCTTTGGTGCGTGTCTCACGCACCATTGTTAAAACTATTAAAATCAGAGTCTTTTCCCACAACCAAGAGGTTGTGGGCTACTTTTAGAAATTCAGCCCAAAAGTCAGAGTTCCTGTGGTGAGTGATTGGGAGACTTGGGCTTGTGGTGTATCAATGTTATCGGCAAAAGCATAAGGCGCATAGAAAAACTCAGTTTCCAACTGCTTTACCAGCGCAAAATCCAAGAACCATTTTTTCTGCTTGTAACCAAATCCACCCGAAAGGAAATTTCTGCCTTGCTCAAAAGTGGACTCTTTGAAAGAACTGGCGTAATGGGCAAAACCTGCTCGTAGCCTAAATTTATCAAGCCTGTATTCTCCACCCAGTCTGAAATTGAATGCGTTTCGTGTGGTCAGTTTAATAATTTCATTTTCGAAATCAAATTCTTCATTTATCACCTCCACCTCTGAATTAGAGATTTTAGCAGATTTATAACCTACATATTCAATATCAGCAGAAATAAAACCTTTTTTGCCAATAAATCCAGCCACTCCAAATTCAAGGCGATAAGGAGTGCGAATACTGTAGCTATTTTCCAAAACTGGTGTGTTAGCAAAATAGGCTTGTTGTGAAAAATCTGTGTAAAGCGTGTCGCCTACGTAGAATAGAGTATCTGCAGTAGTCGGAGATGTTTGAATTACTTCAATAAGCCCTCCAGAAACTTGCACATCTATCTGTTCATTTGATGGGTCTATATCGTATAACTGATTCTCCATATTGGCTTCATAAAGCTCATTTACGGCAATTAAGGTGTGAGTTGTAGCAGAAAATCCTATTCGCAAATAATTACTTACTCTGTAATTCACCCCTACTTCCAAATTTACACCTGTTCCTCTCAAATCCAAGGTTTCGTTGAAAGTAAGTGAGTTGAACTCAAATCGGTTTTCTACCGCTTCTTCTGTGAATTTTCTTTCTTGTTCAAATTTAAAAGTTTGAACTCCCAAGCTGGCTCCCACATAAATTTTATCATTGAAATTTGCTCCATAAGCAAAATCCCATTCGCCAACTGAACCAGTTCTTGTAATAGTTCCCGATTGCCTAACATTCTCAAAGCGAGCTATACCATAAGAAAACTCGTCTGTAGTTTGATTAGAAGGGTTGCCCACTTCTTCGAAAAATATTACTGGCAAAAAAGAATTTGTGGCATATGCTAACTCTAGCTCATTGAAAAACGTGTTAGTAGCAAAAATATCTTCAAAATCATTCACAGAAATATTATTATTGGCTCTCTCCACATAACTATCTCTGATGGAGCTAACGCTATTAACTCCTTCATAAGTCACAGTTTCATCAAAGTTTTTGAGTTGATTGTAGGAAATAGCCAATGCACCTCCTTTAAAATCACTCCTTGGGTCGCTACTTGGGAACGTAAATACAATTCCTAGATTTCCTATACTCACTTTGCTAGAAGAAATACCATTAGTTTCTGTTCCGAAATAATTGGCATCTGCTGAATTATTAGCATAGCTTGGCGAGAAAGTAAAATGCTTTGTTCGGATATAACCCAGACCCGCAGGATTACCAGTCGCATTGGAAATATCTCCACCTAAAGCCACATTCGCTCCGCCAATTCCCATAATTCGGGCTGTTCCACCATGATTCGTTTCCGAAGCAAGCAAGGTCAATTCGCTATAGTTTTGCCCGAAACTGACAGTACTAATTAAAAGGAAAAATAGAATTAAATAGAAAGACTGTTTCATCTTTTATGATTTTGATTTTTTGAAGTATCTCAGAGGTAAAAAAAATACTATTTTGTACTCCAAACTCTAAATTTTGGCATAAAAAAGACGAATCTTTCAATTCGCCTTTTTTATATGTGTGATTTATTTTTCGTGAAACTATCTTTTCCTACTTCCTCCACTAGTGCTACTTCTTGTACCTGAAGATGAGCTACTTGACCTAGAGCCTGTGCTAAGTGATGTAGAACGTGTTCTTGTACTTCCGCCTGTTGAAAGCGAAGAAGTTCTTGTTCTTCCAGTAGAATACCTTGACGTAGAATTACCACTTCTAGTAGTTCCGTATCTAGCTGTTCTTATGTTTGAAGAGGAGTTAGAGTATGTTCTGTTACTGCTAAATCTGCCACTTCTTGATACTGAGCTTGTGCTGGAACGTGTTGCATAATCTCTCAGGGAGCTTGTATTTCCAGAAACACTATTAGTGTTGACAGTTCTGTTAGTACGAGGATTACCTCTATTGAAGCTTGGTGAAGGGCAATAATATGATGCACTATTCCCACCTGCTTGCCATATATCTCCTGCTCTTACAAATCCTCTATTGCTAGAACCTCTCATCCATCCTAGATTATCTATAAATCCATTATTAAACAGTCTTGGAGCAACTCCTCCGCCTCCTATTCCTCCTCCGACTACTCCTAATGCTCCTATTCCTTTAAATTCATAGTACATATAAGGCTCAATAAATCTACCCCATGAATAACCTGGGAATCTATGAAATGGATTTGTCCCATAAAAGCTGTGTGAACTATAAAAACTATTTACTTCCCAGTTACCTCTCCTTCTTGTAATATCATCATGAAAGCTATGATTGAAGTTCAAACTGTATGGATTATAATAGAAATTTTGATTCATATTATCACTTAATCCTTCTACATCATCTTCAAGAATATCTCCATGCGGATTCTTAAATTCAGGTAATACAAGTGACTCATCAAAAATGATTTGCGTATCTGTAGGCAAATCCTGCTTTACCTCTTTCCTATCGGAAGTAAAGAAGTACATATCGTCTGCTTCTTGGGCGAATGCTGATTGGGCTAAGAAAAGCGCAAAAACAGCCATTAAGATATTAGATTTCATAGTTTTTAATTTTTGTGATTAAATAATTTATTAACTAAACTGTGTGATTTATAAATATGATATAAGTTACTAAAATTTGTTTCTATTCAACTTACTTATTCCAGTAAACCTCACGAAATTCTGACCGCTGGAAAAAGTCTTGACAAGTATTTGAGGCAGTGGAATACTCACAAACTTTTGCTCCATTACAAGTGTACAACACACAAGGAATTGAGAAATTTGGGTCATCAGTAGGAATGGCAAAAAACATTACTTGTCCATTGTACTCATATACCTCCACTCTACTTTCAGACCTTCCATCTTTCTCTAAATCTGCTTTCACATCTTGTAGCCATACTAAGTCATCGTAAACCCCTCCGTTACATTCCTCAACCTGATCTGCATCATCGCAGGCTGAAAAGAAGTTAAGTAGCACAAAACAAGAGAAAGTTAAAATGGCAGAACTCCATCTGTTGATTTTCATATTATTGAAGTTAGATAAAAGATTTGTGGTTTTTGTTTAGCCGTAAGACAATTAAAATATCTTATTAGTCAAAATTACTGACAAAAAAGTTACAAAGCAAATCCTTTTACATTTTTATTAACATTTTTGTCAAAAAAAATAACATAAGATTGTTTTACTGTAATTATTTCCTCGCTTTCCAATTTTGCCTATTCCTGTTTAGATTTGCCAACTAAGAAATCAAACTATTTTATTTATGTTCGGAATTGATATTGAGCAGATTGGAGAAATTGCCATTCAGGCTGGCGAAGAAATTTTGGAGGTTTACAGTTCCGAAGATTTTGGAGTGGAAACAAAAGGAGACGATTCTCCGCTGACAAAGGCTGATAAGGTATCTCATAAAGTGATAGCAAAGGCGCTTTCAGAATTGAATGTGCAATTCCCAATCCTTTCGGAAGAAGGGAAAGAGGAAGATTTAGAAAGTAGAAAAAACTGGGAAACATTTTGGTGCGTTGACCCTTTGGATGGCACAAAAGAGTTTATAAAACGAAATGGCGAGTTTACAGTCAATATTGCGCTTATTCACCAGAAATACCCTGTTTTGGGCGTGATTTACGTTCCAGTAACTGGAATTCTTTACTTTGCCGATGAGAATGGAGCGTTCAGACGAACCGCAGAAGGTGCAAATGACAAAATGCAAGTGGCTGGAGAGGGAAGTACAAACCCTGTTGCTTTGGGTTCACGAAGTCATGCTTCTGAAGTGGAAACCAAAGTATTGGAAATGTTTGGAGTCAAAGAAGTGGTAGGCAAAGGAAGTTCCCTAAAGTTCTGCGTAGTTGCCGAGGGAAAGGCTGATATCTATTTCCGCAAAAACCCGACTATGGAATGGGACACGGCTGCTGGGCAAGCTATTGTAGAGCAAGCTGGCGGAGCAGTTCTCAATAAGCAAAATGAGCGTTTTTATTATAATAAGGAGTCTTTGGTGAACGATAGCTTTTTGTGTCTCGGATACAAGAAAACAGATTTGGAATGGAATGATTTTTAAGAGAAAGAGAAGATATAAGATTGGAGACACTAGATTTTAGATGAAGAATGAATATTTTAAGTCTTCTTTTTTTGTTTCGCCAAGCCTTTTTAAAAGAAGGATACTACAAAAATCCTGAGCATTCGTTGAACATCAGAAAAGGATAGTGTGAAGGAGTTAATGCTACTTTACTGATATTTCGGCACAAGCGGTAGCTTGCGCTATATTATTTTATTTTGGTAGCATTACTTGTTTAACACCACCCAATATTTCACTTTCGTAAATTTTATCAGGCAATTCTAAGTACAGGGAAGGTTTTGTTTGATAGTAATCAATAATTGTCAAATGTCTGAAAATCAGTATTTTGAATAGATTTATCGAAAAATAAATAATATCAATTAAATAGTTCTTGGTACTTATTATCTAAAATCTTATATCTAAATTCATACTACTGTACAAAAGTGAATCGCTCGCAGAGTCCGCAGGTCCTGCCAGACGTTGAACGAATTTGAAGCCAACCTTCGGAAGGGTTTTCAACCGCTGCCGAGGTCTCACCTTTTGAAATGTAGTAGTATGATCTAAATTCTATAATACAGTGAAAATCAGAATATCAACCACACAAAATGTTTCCATCGAGTATGAATTGGCAAGTTTAGGCGAGCGAATGATTGCCTATGTTGTTGATGCATTAATTTGGATTGCCTACTCGCTCATTGTCATCGGAATTCTTTCTCAATTCAATATGGACGATGGTGTTGTGATACTGGCTTTGGCGGGAATTCCCGTTTTACTGTACGAAGTGATATGCGGAATTCTTTTCGATGGGCAAACTAGTGGGAAGATGACTCAGAAAATAAAAGTAATTTCCAAAACGGGCAGACAGCCCAACGCGGGGCAATTTGTCATTCGTTGGCTTTTCCGCCCAATAGATTTTTGGATTGGAAATGGGGGAATTGCCGTAATCACAATTGCAGCAAGCGGAAAAGAACAAAGAGTAGATGATTTGGTGGCAAACACTTGCGTAGTGAGCATTGCCGAAAAGCAGAAATTCTCCAATACTTTGTTCCCCGAAATAGATGAGGAATATGTGCTCACTTTCCCACAGGTTACGGCACTTTCCGATTCAGATATTCGACTCATAAAAGAAGTGATAATCAATTATCGAAAAAACAGAGATAGTAAACCACTTCAACTTATTTCCAATAAAACCAAGGAATTACTCAACATTGAAAGCGACTTGCTACATCTCCAATTTCTGAGAGAAGTGATAAAAGACCACCAACATTTGACTTCAATTTGATTCTGAGGAGAAAGGAGTAAAGAAGAAGGATAAAAGAGTTGGTAGTTCCTGCCTTTTTTGATTTTTTCCCTTTTTACATATCATCAGCAACTTGAAAAATTAATAAACAAGAGAATAATTTCAGTCATTTTTCCTTTCTCTTTCCTCTTTGTTCTAGAAAAAATTATGGGAATCCGCTCTACACTTGCCAAGCCATTTGCCAGTTATATTCAGAAGCAAACCAATAAATGGGCGAGTAATCCAATCCAATCGCAAAAAGAAACATTGCATTATTTGCTTAGAAATGCCAAGAACACCGCATTTGGCAAAGACCATGGTTTTGGAGATATTCATTCTCACGAAGATTTCAAAAAGCAAGTTCCAATTCGAGATTATGAGGAATTGAAACCTTATGTAGAGAGAGCTTTGAAAGGCGAGTCCGACATTTTGTGGAAAGGGAAGCCTGCCTACTTTGCAGAGACTTCGGGAACGACTTCGGGAAAGAAGTACATTCCAATCACTCCAGATTCCGTTCCCAATCACATCAATTCTGCCAGAAATGCGCTGTTGAGTTATATCAATGAAACTGGAAATGCTGATTTTCTGGACAAAAGCCTCATGTTTCTTTCAGGAAGCCCTGTTTTGGGCGAGAAGGGCGGAATTCATACAGGCAGATTGTCTGGAATTGTGAATCATCATGTGCCAGGCTATTTGCGCACCAACCAAATGCCGAGTTATGAAACCAACTGCATTGAAGATTGGGAAACGAAATTGGAGCGAGTGATTGACGAAACTTTGAGTAAAAACATGTCTTTGATTTCGGGAATTCCTCCGTGGGTACAAATGTATTTCGACCGAATTGAAGCCAAAACAGGCAAGAAAATCAAGGATGTTTTCCCCGAGTTTTCTTTGTTTGTATATGGAGGAGTGAACTTTGAGCCTTATCGCAAAAAACTCTATGAGTCGATTGGGCGAAAGATTGATTCCATTGAAACCTACCCCGCTTCAGAAGGATTTATTGCCTACCAAGACACGCAAACAGAAGGAGGCTTGTTGATGTTGCTCAAAAGTGGAATTTTCTTCGAGTTCGTTCCTGCTGAGGAGTTTTTTGATGAAAATCCAACCAGATTGAGCATTGGAGAAGTGGAATTGGGCAAAAATTATGCACTCATTATCAACTCGAATGCGGGACTTTGGGGCTATTCCATTGGAGATACCGTGAAGTTTGTTTCCAAAAGTCCTTATCGATTGTTGGTTACGGGAAGAATCAAGCATTTTATTTCTGCATTTGGAGAACATGTAATTGGGGAGGAAGTGGAACAAGCCATGAAATTTGCCCAATCCAAACACCCTGAAGTGGAAATTACTGAGTTTTCGGTTGCTCCACAAGTTACGCCAATAGAAGGTTTACCACACCACGAATGGCTCATCGCATTTCAAAATCCACCCGAAAACTTCAGTCAATTTGCCGAGACCTTGGATAATAAACTTCGTGAGTTGAATGCTTATTATGATGATTTGATTCGAGGAAGTATTCTCCAACAACTCAAAATCACGCCACTCCAAACCGATGCTTTCCAAAGCTACATGAAAACAATTGGCAAACTGGGCGGACAAAACAAAGTTCCTCGCTTGGCGAATGACCGCAAAATTGCTGACAGGATTGTGGAGTGGAAGGCTTGAAAAGTACAAAGTATTTAGTCGTGAGTCCAAAGTAAAATAGAAAACGATACTATCATGCAAATTAAAACCGCCAAAGACGTAGAGAAACTCGCCCTAAAAATTAGTGAAGAGTTGGGGATTGATGTGAGTAAATATCGAAACCCTGAAGTGGCGGAGAGCTTTGTTGATTTGTTGATTTTCCCGAAATATGTCATCAATTACACAGTCAGACCAATTATATTCTCGCTTCTCTTATTCTTAGTAGGGTTTTTCATAGTCGATTTAGTCAATATTCAATACTTGATTTATGCCATTTTCGGATTGGTTTTTTTTGTGATTACAGGCTTTTTGGCAGGAGTTCTATTTCTGACTTACAAGATGAAATGGGACATTTGGGGAATTATTGACTATTCTCTCAATATTCTGAAATCTGCTGTGAGAGATTTGGGTAAAGTTGGCGAACATGTGAAGTCTGAAAATAGAAAAGACACGCTGAAACTGCTTTTTCAGGGAATTATTCATGCTGTAACTATCCCGATGATTTCGGGAGCAATTAGCAAGAAAGTCCCCTTCTTTGGTCGGTTTATCAGTCAATTTATAAACAAAGTATTGACACTTATCTCCAACAAAGTCAAGTTTGAAAAAACGAAAGTTGCGCAAGAATCAGAAAAGGAGGAATCGGAATCGACCGCTTTGCAGGCTTATGAAAACATCATAGCTGGGGCAACTAAAAACCTCGAAAGGCTCATGACTGCCACTTTCAGAATTGCCCAATTTCCACTTAAAATACTTTTTGGGATTTCAGTAAGTTTACTTGGGGTTTTCTTGTGGCTGATTTGGTAAAAAAACAGAAAAACACTATGTTGACAGCCAAATATGTTTATTTTTGTGGAAAATCTACACAGAAATAAATATTTAGGTATGATTATAGAGTTTTCAGTTAGTAATTTTCGTTCTATCAGAGAAAAACAAGTATTCTCTATGCAGGCATACGGAAGCAAAAGTAAGCCTAATAATGTATCAGAAGTATTATTGGATAGTGAAGAAACTCTTCGCTTAGTTAAAAGCGCAGGTATATATGGAGGCAACTCTTTTGGAAAATCAAATGTATTGCATGCCTTACATACATTTAGACGTTTAATTGCCACATCTGCTGATTATAAAGTTGGAACTGAAATCAAGGAATATGACCCCTTCTTATTCAATATAGACTCACGCCATGCACCTACCACTTTTGAACTTACATTTGTTGGCCCTAATAATCAAAAGTATAAGTATGTAGTAAGTTTTGACAAAAAAAATATTATATCAGAAGATTTATCTTATTACCCTCTCAAGCAAAGTAGAAACATTTTTAGGCGAGAACCTGAAAATAATGAACTGATTCATCAAGCAAGAATAGATAAAAATATTAAAGGCAAAAAGTCTTACGATGTATATCATAACCAATTGATGTTATCAAAATTTGGAGGAGGTACAACTCATTCTTTCATTGCTCCTATTTATATCTATTTAACAGAAAAAATAGATATATGGAATATAGATTCCCTTAAGATTCATTTACTAAAGGAAAAAATAATTCATGACCTAAAGGACCAAGAAAACAGTTTGTTCTTTTCGAGACTAGAAAAACTCATACGGATTGCTGACACAAAAATATCTTCTTTGGTATTATCAAAAGTGAGTGAGGGTAATTTAGACTCACCTGAGCACATTCGGAAGGATAGATTCAAAAACTCTCCAAGACTCTATGCTAAACATGAGGTGTATGACTCATTAGGTCAAACACATAATCCATACGATTTACCATTTGATGAAGAGTCCACAGGGACTAATTTTTTATTCGCTTTAGGTGGACTTATCCTTCAAGTCCTCGCTAAAGGTGGGGTAATTATATTTGACGAATTTGATACTAGTCTCAACCCCGCATTATCTCGCGTTTTAGTGCAATTGTTTCATTACCCCGAAACCAACCCAAAAAATGCTCAACTGATTTTTGTATCCCATGAACCTCATATTTTAGATAAAAACAGGATGAGAGCTGACCAAATTTGGTTTGCTGATAAGAACGAACGTGGAGAAACAGAAATATACTCGGCTTCCCAATTTGAAGGTATCAGGGAAGATATTCCTTTCGATAGTTGGTATTTAGCGGGTAAATTTGGTGCTATGCCAGAAATTGACGAATCGGCTCTATTGGAACTATTCAATGAAGAAGTACCCGCAAAATAATGGCTAGAAAATTCAAAAAAACATTATTGATTGTTTGCGAAGGTTCAGCAACAGAACCAGCTTATCTAGAGTGGTACCGAAAAAAAGCATTGGCAATTAGTGACTGGACAAGCATTACCATTTACCCTGATGCAATTGGGAATCCAAAACCTGATGCACCAGAGCAAAATCGTAAAACCAAGCAATTTGAGTCCAATAAAAAAGACAAAAAGCAAGAAAATCGCTTTAAAGCTTATCTTCAAGAAATTGGAGTAGGCGAACATTATGACAGTTATAAGTCGGAACCTACCCGCTTTACAGCAGAAGCCAAATTGAGAAAAGAAGAAGATGGCTTTGACGAAGTTTGGGCAGTATTTGACGAAGATGATCGTCCTGCTACTAGTTTGAAAAAAGCTTTTGAATTAAGCCAAGAGGGGAAAGAAATTGATACAGCTAATGGAGAAGTTAATATTGCATTCTCTAGCCGTTCTTTCGAGCATGGGCTATTATTACATTTTGAGCAAAACAATACTGCTTTTATTGAAACAGCCTGTGGAAGTTATAGCGGCTCGAACAACAACCGTAAAAAGCAATTGTATAATTGTGGATGTACAGACAATACAGATGCCAATGATTGCAAAGGAACAAAGTGTTTAGTAGGCTATATCAGAGCGAATATTAACAATGATTTTAATAAGAGCCTAAAAAAAGCTATCCATGAAGAATGGATGATAGAATTAGACGAAAAACTTCATTTTGCATTTAAACACACCGCTTGGCTTCGGCATGTACAGAAAAAGACCAAACCTACGACTGATATATGGGCACTCAAACCTTATACTAATGTAGATATACTGGTCAAATCTATGCTTAATATCAATAAAATACATCATTGGCAGGATATGGGAATAGTAGAATTAACAGGTTTTAAACAGCTTCAAGTTAATTTGCAAGATACTGAGAGTATCCATTTTACTTTTGATGAAATTACGGTTAATCCGCTATCTACTTTATCATTAGAAGTTGAGTTAGCCACGGGAGGTAGAGTTCCTTTAACTATTTCTGAACAGTCATTTGAAATAATAAGAGAGCAAGGAAGCTTTAGCTTAATACACAGCCATTCATTGATTGGTTGTGTATTAAAGATAGAAGATGATAAAAATCTGATTTGGGTACAGCTATAAAATTACGTGGGTAGATAGCTTCACAACTTAGTTATAAAAAATCCGTTATAAAGATATTAGGTAAAGCCACATCATTCCTTATCCCAAAATCACATCTATCCAAATCAATATGACAGTCACATAAAAACTGGAATTACTCTTAGGAACAGAAATTAAATAAGATGCTACTTTCTCTTGTCTCTTTTTGGGCTATTCTTCGTTAAAAAAAATTGCCGTAGCGGTGCTATGCCAAACTTTTTTGCCTAAACTAGCCTCAAAAATAAACTGCGACAAAACACGCATTTATTTATTCCCCGTTCCTTATCACTTGAAATGGCTATATATCTAGCTATTCTTTTGCAAAAAATTATGATTCCAAAATCCTTATTCTAACTGATTTAGCTAACCAATATATTTTATGCGATTGCCTTGCACTTTTACCCTTGCGTTTCTTTTACTCATCTCACTTTTCTCCTGTCAGCCGAAAGCACTCAAAACAGTTGTAAAAGACAGCTCAATTACAAAAGCGGAATCTTTCCCCGAAAATGTAAAAACAGACAGAAATATTTTTTTGGAGACCGCAGTAAGCACAGGAATGAAGCAAGACAGATTCCCAAAAGAATTGGCAAAGAAAATGAGAGTAAATAATGAACTTTGGATTGGGAAATGCCCCATTTGCGATGCTGTAAAGAGAGGATTGAATCAATACATCAGCTACCAAGAAAGTAATACTGCGAGTAGTTCAACGGAAGATTCAATATTGGAAGACCCGTGTAATACGAATGTCGAAACACAAAAAACTGCCCTCAAGAAATTAATTGATAATTACGTTTCGCAACATTATCAGCGTTTGAAAATGACAGTTTCTGAAATCTCAACTATGAAAACCAAATTGGAAGCTGGAAGAAAACAGGGAATGGGCGGAATGGGAGATAAAAAATTCTGTGCTTCCTGCGATGGTGCGTGCGCTAAGCCATAGGTTTTCTGCTTATCAAGTTGCTACAAGAACTTAGCAGGATATGCTCCCTGAGCAACCAAATACTTTCGTATTTTGAGAAGTCCCTCAAATTCCTTCTCATAATCCTGAGACAACTGATTAAATACACCTGTAATTTGGCGTGGGTAATTTGTGAAATCATCCATACTAAACTTACTACTAGGCATTACGTTTCTTTCGTAGTGTTGGAATAAATCAATTCCTAGGAATTGGTAACAGAATGGCATAAATGTGTATAGAGCCAAGCCGTCATTTTTTATTGTATCAACTATGAAAAATATATCATTAGGAACGGAAATTAAATAAGATGCTACTTTCTCTTGTTTCTTTTTGGGCTATTCTTCGTTAAAAAAAGTTTGCCTTAGCGGTGCTATGCCAAACTTTTTTGCCTAAACTAGCCTCAAAAATAAACTGCGACAAAACACGCATTTATTTATTCCCCGTTCCTTAAGATTTATGTCGACCCATGAATCAAATTTTATAAATAAAACATTCCCGAAATTGTAGATATCTATGCCTTCGAAAAGCAACGAAACTATTCTATCTCTAAATTCAATTTCTATTTTTTCCAAAAATCACATTCACTCAAACTATTTCACATCATTTCTATCAAAAAATTGACAATTCAGATAAGGTTGTAAACTCTTCCAAGAATCGAACTCCTTTATACGAATTTCCTTTTTCATTCAGCTTCGGACTCCATACGGCAATGGCATATTCATTTGGGTGGATGGCAATTATTCCACCTCCGACTCCACTTTTACCTGGTAAGCCCACTTTGAAAGCAAACTCTCCCGATTCATCATAAAACCCACATGTTTGCATAAGTGCATTTATTCTTTTGGATTGGCTTTTTGTCAGTATTTGATTATTGTCATGAACAGTTTTTCCATTGTTTGCCAAGAACAAAAATAGTTCTGAAAGGTGTTTACAGTTTGATTCAAGGGAACATAAATCAAAATAGAAATCCAGCACATCTTCAGGCTCATTCTCAATATTACCAAAGGATTTAATAAAATTGCACAAAGCTACATTTCGATATCCAACCGACTTTTCAGAGGTAGCAATTTTTGCAGAATAATTTATGTTTTGGTCTTCCGAAAGGCTTTTGATAAAATCTAGCAAATCCTTTTTAGGGTTCTCCAGACTGCTCAAGAGAATATCCGAAATTACGATTGCTCCTGCATTGATAAATGGGTTTCTGGGAATTCCATTATCACTTTCAAGTTGTATGAGCGAATTGAATCGAGTGCCAGAAGGTTCAACGCCAAGCCTGCTCCAAATACTTTCGCCAAGCATTTTATAGGCGAAACAGAGTGAAAGCACTTTTGCAATACTCTGAATTGAGAATTTCTCTTGGAAGTTCCCCAAGCCAAAACCTTCACGAGAAGTTGTTGAAATATGAACTCCAAAATTCCCTGAATCTATATTTGCCAATTCGGGAATATAAGATGCCAATTCGCCCTTATCTTCAATGCCTTCGACCTTCTGAAAGACCTTTTCTATTACTTCTTTGAAATTCATATTTACTATCACAGATTTAGACATTCCATGTTTGGCATTGTTAGATTATAA
>JBLIFI010000020.1:0-21380 GCA_047633715.1 Flammeovirgaceae bacterium | reverse complement strand
ATTTCCTTTGCCTTACTCCAAACTTTGCCTAGTTCTGCAAAACCTTGGGTAAACATCTTGCTTCCTACCTTATTATTGGTTTTAGTGTCTTTCAGAAAGTAGAAAGCAATTTGAGAGAATAAAATCCACCAAATTCCTACACAGAGAAAAGAGATTTTTGTAGCTATCCCTTTATAATACTTTAGCGCATTTTTCATAGAGTCTTCCAAGCTCAAATTATCAGTGGTTGCTCGGAGGTTTTCGGCATAGCTCTCTACATCAAAAAACCAAGCTGCTTTCTCAATTGTAATCAAGCTGATAATTAGCAAAATCACACTTCCGATATAACCAAGTGAATAGCCTCTTGCGCTGACTTCATCAAACTTGTCTGCGGTAGCAATTTCTGGTAGAAAAGCATTATAAAAAACCAATGCACCTGCATAGCCCACGCTCGCCAAAATGAAGCAAATAATTCCGTACTCAATATTTTCGCCATGAAAAAAGTAAAGTGCAATACAGGAAAGTGAACCCAAATAGGTGAAAAACTGCATAAACCGCTTCTTCTTCCCGCTATAATCTGCTACACCAGAAAGCAATGGAGATAACATGGCAATCAGCAGAAATGAAAATGAGACTGAATATGAATAAAGAACAGAGTTCTTAATGGAAAAACCGAAAAATTCTACCTCAGTACCGCCAAAGGCACTACTTGTTACCAACAAATAATAGATGGGGAAAATTGCCGTGGTAATGGTCAGATTATAGACTGAGTTCGCCCAATCGTAGGAAGCCCAAGCATTGAGGATTGTGCGGTTGTTTTTTTGGAGCATGAGGTGGATTTACGATTTATGAAGTACGATTTGAAAAGCAATTGAATTTACACGAATTGTATTGTTGATTTTGCGAATAAGAAAGTTTGCCCTAAAGTATCATCATTATTCAGCTTTGAGGGCAATTTGAGAAATCTTTTCCGAAGGTTCAACAAACCAGCATTATAGAGTAGGATTTTGTTAATTCCTGTTGGATATAAACGAAGCCAACTGACAATAAGTATTCGTTCTCAATTTTAGTAGTTGATTGTCATTTGTTTCCTTCTGGCAAGTATTTCTTGTTGTTTAATTTTTACAAACGTCAGTCTTGTGTTTGCCCTAAAAAAACATCCATCTGAAGATGGATGCAATTGAATAAGTAATCGAAACTTTCATTAAAGTAGAACTAAACAAAACTCTTCTGTACAATACTTGCCCGACAATCAATTGACTTTTTGTTAACTTGTATCGTTTTGAAATAAGGCTATTATTTTTCTATATTTGATAATATTTCAGACAAAAAAGTCAATTAAATTGATGACATCATGAAAAAACAGCTACTATCATTACTTCTTCTTTTGGTTATTTTTGGAGGGGACTGCCTTGCCCAGAACAATTCTAACTGCCAAACCGCTATGTCGAGTTATGCTTTTCAGCAAAAGTCTAGAGCGATAGGGCGAGCCACTTCTGAGTCGAATAAATTGCAATTGGCAAAACAGCTCGTGCAAAATAATTGTGTTTCTGTTCCGCAAGTGAAAGAGCTTTGCGGAATGTTTCTAGAAGATTTGGATAGGTTGGAATTTGCCAAATTGGCATACAAGAAAACAGTCCATCAAGACGAATTCTACGATGTTTACGATTCTTTCGCCTATTTCTCTACGGTTTTCAGGCTCCATGATTTTATTTTGGAGGAAAAAACGGGCAGCCCACATCATGGCGGAGGAGGTGGGAATGGAGGAACAATCAGTTTCCCAAACTATAACTACCCAAACCCACTCAATTATTCTGGCGCAAAATTCTGCTCTAGCCCATTGCAAGATATTGATTTCATGAATTTTGCACAGCAAGTGAAATCCAATAGAAACGACAACTCAAAATTGACCGCATCTTTGCAAATTGCCAATTCTCATTGCCTTTCCACCGCACAAATGATGAAGTTGAGCAGTATTTTAAGCGAAGAGCAGACGAAGCTCAATTTCCTAAAACAAGCTTACGATGCAGTTTATGATGTAAGGAATTTCCACTCTGCCAGCCAAGTATTACAATCTAGCTACAATCAGCAAGATTTTCAGCGGTTTATCCAAAGCAAAAACAATGGTGGAGGAGGTTCTAACCCAAATTATGGATGCCGAATAGACAATGCGGAATTTGCAACTATCAAAAACCAGATAGAAAGGCAGAATTTCAATAGCTCCAAAATCAACTTGGCAAAATCTTTACTTCGCAATAAAGGAAAGTGCTTTGTGGTAAGTCAAGTGCGTGAAATTCTATCGATTTTCAGTTTTGAAAACTCCAAGTTGGAGATAGCAAAATTTGCCTACGATTTCACAAATGACACACAAAATTATGCTCAATTAGGAGTTCTTTTACAGTATTCATCTAGCAAGAGAGATTTTGAGCAATTTCTTGAGAGTAAATAATATATTGAGACTTGCTAAGTCTGAGTAATTTAGGCTTCTGAAAGTTCAGCGCTTTTATGACTCTCAATTAGAGAGACTTAGCAAGTCTTTTTCACTACTATACAAAAGCGAAATCGTGCCCAACAATTACCGTCAGTTCTTCGATGGCTATTTTGCCAATGAAAGCAAGTTCATGATTGAGCGAGATTTGGAAGGCGCATTTGAAAAGCAGACAATCAGAGCGACTTCCAAAACGGAGAGATTGCGGATTGAGATTATTTATGGCGCAGACAATGGGAAATACCAACATCTGCATCATATACGCTTCAAACACCCAAAATCTGTAGGCTTCGCACATTGGCAAAATTCGCAGAAGTCTGGTTTTGGAAATCGATTTGTAGGTTTTTCTCCGAGCAAACTGACAGGTTTGCAAGAACTGCTTGAAGAGCGATTAGAATTGGGCTGGCAAGAAACTGTTTATTACAACAAGAAGAAACATTACAAATCGAGAATTGCCTTGCCTAGCAAAACCCAACCAAAAATTTATGTTTGGAGACGGGAACAGGTAGGCTTATTACACATTCTGCTAAGTAGTTTTTTTGGGAAGCTTTATAGAATAATAAAAAGGGGGTTCGAGACTAAAACTCAAACAATTTCTTGCCACTATTTTTCGGGAGACTAACAAAAAAGCCGATAATTTTGGCAAACCCTGCTTGCTTTTTGTCTTTGAATAGAAATAGCCACACAATATTTGCTATTTTTACTCTATCCACTCATCAGAATTGCTAACAGAAACAATAATCAAAATGAAAAAAATAATACAAATCCTATTGCTTTCCTTGCTTCTTTTTGGGGGAGTGCAAAGTTTGCAAGCAACTCATATTGTAGGTGGAGAGATTGAGGTGGGAAGGAATGGGAATAATTTGACATTCACACTGAATTTGTATTTTGACGAAATCAATGGAAATGATGGAGCAAGAGATCAAAGGATAACTGTTGGTATTTATAGAAAAAGTGACAATACTCGAGTTAGAAACGAGGTGATTGATTTGACAGATTCTACTGATGTTGGTTATACCAATCCTGATCCCGAATGCGATAATTCGGTTGTTCAAACTGAAAGTAGAGTTTATATCAAGACGATAGATGGATCTGGCTTAAACGATCCGGGGGGGTATTATGTGATTTTTGATAGATGTTGCAGAAATAACAATATCAAGAATATTGTAGACCCACAAGGGACAGGCATGATGTTTTATACTGAGTTTCCATCTATCAATACTATTAATTCCTCGCCTACACTCAATCAGCCAGTAAGAGACTTTGCTTGTAGAGGAACGCCTTTTTATAGCGATTTCTCGGCAGTTGACCCTGATGGAGACGATCTGGTCTATTCCCTCACAACTCCATTAAGGGGTTTATCCAATAGAGATGAACCTGCTCCTGATAATTCTGCCGTACTCAACAACCCCACAAGCCTTACTGCTACTTTTGGCATAGGCTATAATTTGTCGAATGTGATTGATGGTGCGCCCACGCTCAGTATAGACCAAAACGGGATTTTAAGAGTAACCCCTACCGAGGAAGGACTTTATGTTTTTGGAGTAAAAGTAGAAGAATTTAGAAATGGGGTAAAGATTGGAGAGGTGAGAAGAGATTATCAAGTGCAAGTACAGAGTAATTGTGACCCAAATGACCCGCCTGTGATATCTGTAGGAGGTTCTACTGGTGGAGGTGGTGGAAATGGAGCGGGAAGTTTAAGCGTAATAGATATAAAATTTGAGTTGGGGAGTGTTACAGAAAACGATACGTGTATTACCATAGAAGTGAATGACCCACAACTAAGCTCAACATTTGACAAACAAAATGTAACTATCAAGGATATTATCTTCCGTTCTAGTAATACGAATAATCAAATTAGGTTTGTACCTGACGTAAGCTCAATCACGGATGCTACAAATAACTCATTCGATATATGCATTCCGAGTTGTATTGATGCCATTGATGAGGAAATTATTTTTGACATTATAGCTGTGGATGGAGCTTGCCCATTGCCCGCCCAAGATACTGCAAGGTTTATTATTAATGTAACTGTCCCTCCAAACAAAGAGCCAGAGTTCGACCCAATTCTTGATCCAACATCTGGCGGAGTTCTTACACTTCCTCCTGTTGGTGCAGACTATTCTGTAGAGTGTGTAAAAGCGGAAATAACTGTTGGAGACACTTTGAGATTTAAAATCGAAGGGCATGACCCTGATGGAGATAGTATGTACGTTTTCTTGCCACCTGCCTCAGGCTTGGATTTGGATGTAGAAGGCTTTAAGACAGAGATTGTTCGCTCAGATTCTACCATCGATTTTCTTTTTGAGTGGATTCCAACTTGCGCCAATTTGGGAGGGGAAGATGTTAGCTCACGAATTTTTAATTTGGCAGTAGCCGTTGGCGATGTATATGCGTGTGGTTTCAAAACCGACCCTGTGCCTACAGCTTGTGTGGAAATTATTTTGAATGCACCACCCAAAGACAATATTCCTCCCCAGTTCCTTGCGCTTGAAGATTCTGTGCTAGGTAACAGTAGCTTTAATATTAAGCCTGGTAGCAACCCATTAGTTTATTTCGATACGCTTAGGCTTTCTAAAGACAACTTCGATGATGTTTACTCCTTCCGAGTAAATGCATTTGACATTAACGGAGACAATAGCGGAGATGCCTTTAGGCTAGAGGCTTTAGGTTTGGTAGATGGAATGACTTTTGGAACAGTAACAGCAAATGCCGTGCTTGGAGACAGTTCCGAAGTGGAATCCTTTTTCAATTGGAATCCAGATTGTCCAAACATAAGCGGATTGTCTAAGGATGATACTAGTCAGCTTTTTATAATAGACTTTGTGGCGACAGATGCTAGAGATTGTTTTCAGGTTGGAGAGACGAAAATCCAAGTTGAATTACTTCTCATTTTTGAGCCGGATAACAACGAAGAGCCTCTTCTAGCTTTTGAGAATAAATCTAGTTTTACAACCTTCGACTTGTTGAATGAGGTTTATTGTGAAGAGGAAATTATAATTGGGACTTCTGTCAACTTCAATTTGAATGGGTCTGATCCGGATGTGAATGAAAACGTAGTAATTCGTGCCGAGCCAGTTGGGTTTACTTTCGAGGAAGTGGGGATGTTTTTCAATGATACTTCTGCCATTCTAAATCCAGGTGAAACCTTAGTAGCCCCCTTTACTTGGAATCCCGACTGCAATTCACTCAATCCAAACCAAGCTGACAGAACCTTTGAAATCAATTTCATTATAGAAGATGAAAATACCTGCGAGTTGAAGGAGGCGGATACGGTAAAAGTAAAAATGACTGTAAAAGACGTTGACGCAGGGTCATTGGCGCCATTCGCCAATGCCTTTTCACCAAATGGAGATGGGGTTGGAGATAGTTACTTTATTGATAATCTCCCTACAGATAATTGTGCAGATTCATTTGTGAATATTTCCATTGTAAACCGTTGGGGTAAAGAGATTTTCCGAAGCGAGAAAAGAGATTTTAAGTGGGAGGCAGAAGAATTGCCTACTGGAGTTTACTATTATCATGTGAAATATTTGAATTCAGACTTTAAAGGAACTGTGCATATAGTCCGTGGGAAAGTGAGCAAATAGAACTCAATACAGCAACAAAAAAACTGGTTGACCTAATCTTAGTTCAATCAGTTTTTTTGTTGTTTCTAAATCGGAAGAATACTTGGGAGTTTTAAGAAAAACTCACTACTTTGGTAAGAACCTAAATCTAACTAGCATTCTATAATATGGAAGAGACATTCAATTATTACCAAAGGTTTTCCTCTGCTATGGTAAGAGGAAGCCTAAAAGAAAAGTACCAAAGCCACGAACTTTTCAGTAAGATATTAGAAGATTTAACTGAGGAAGAGCATCTGCAGCTTTTTCAGATTGGTGAACAGAATAACCTGAAACTCAATTTCTTTCAAAGAATAGAGGCATTGCCAGAAACTACCAAAATATTAGATGTTCTTCGAGGTATTGCCCCAGATAATTTATTGGATGTAGGCTGTGGGAGAGGAACTCTTGTTTGGAGACTGTTGGACGAATATAGAAGCCTACCAATTACGGCAATCGACAAGTCTGAGATGAGAATAAATTCCATCAAATCTGTGATTCATGGCGGGGTGAATAGCCTGAAAGTGAAAACGATGGATGTGACCGATTTGTCGGAGTTCCCCACGGCTGCCTTTGATGTAACTACGGCCCTGAAAGTGTTGGAGTTTGTGGAAGATGTAGAAAAAGCAGTTTCGGAAATTTGCCGAGTTACGAAACGTTTTGCCATTGTTCAGTTCCCTGTCCACCAAGACAATAATCCAGAGAAGAAGCACTTTTTTGCACCCGAGCAGATGAAAGAAATGTTCGATAAACACAATGTTATGCAAACCAAAGTAGAAAAAATCTCTAACTACCATGTTTTAGTGGCGAGAAAGTAGGCTTACTTTGTTAGCAAGTAAAATACCCTATCTAACCCGACAGTAGATTGGTATCGGATAGTCTGAAAATTTGAAAATCCAGCCTGCTCCGCATAGTTTCTTATTTCCGATTCAGTAGGCAGGTAGGCTTCAAGGGCTCCCCATTCAGTTTCCAAGGTTACTTTTCTGTCTCCTTCCAGCTTTCCGACAATCCTTACTGTCTTGTCAGGAGATTCAATGGCGAAAGTTCCTCCAGGTTTGAGATTTTTATAAACTTGCTTAATTGAGTGGAGCTGCTCTGTTGGGTTGAGTTCCAGAATTCCAGACCAAAGCCACATAAAAAAGTCTGCTTTTTTGGGAAGCTTTAGTTTTGTGATGTCTTGCTGAACAAGCTGAATCTTATCCTGAAACCTTTGCTGTAAATGAGGAATGAGTCTGTCTATACGTTCTACGGCAATTATTTTCCCCTCAAACTCTTTCTGAAGTAAAAAATGAATAGCTCTTCCGTAGCCTGCTCCTAGTTCTACAAGTGTTTCAGCATTTTTGAGATAAGGAAATAATATTTCTATGTCAATTCCTGTGTCAAAACCTGTGAGGTTCGCAAATTCCTCAAAATGCTCTAACTGCATCGCACTATAAAAATCGAAATTGCCCTTTTGAATTTTCTTGTTAGTCTTCATGTATATCTTTTGTCCAACAACAAAGATAATTGAAAGCCAGCACTTTAGTGTCTGTTGGAATTATAATGAATCCAAATAAAAAGCAATAAAAAAGAGGGCTTATTCGCCAGAACTATCTTCCTTTTGAGAAGATTTCTTCTCCTTTCCTTCTTTGCTTTTTTTAGATTTATCTATGTGATAATGCTTTTTCCGGTAGTATTGGTAGTTGAATTTGTAGCTTTTCTGCCAAGTAACTTTCCCACCAATAAACATGTAAAAATCTTTATATGCGGAGTTGCCTCTTTCCTTGCCTACATGATCCAACTTATCTGACAATACAAATGCACCTCTCGCTTCTAGGGCTACATGAACATTGTGCTTCAAATAATATTTGAAACCCATTCCGAGTGGCATATTTACTGCCCATTTTTTTACCTTTTCGTCACGAAGTGTTTCGAAATAACGTTCGGAGTCAATTCCATCTGAATTCAATTCACCCTTCTGCTGTACTAGCCCAATCCCTGTTATGAAATAGGGTGAGTATTTTTTTTGACCAGCATCAATTGTCCCTTTTGCCGTCAAGTCATGAATCAAGTTTATCGAAATATCCCAGTTGGATCCAGAAGAGAACCCTTGATAACGAGGCTCAACTGCAGTTTTTGTGACATAATCTTCCTTCACATCAAATTTGAACCTATGAATATCGAAACGCACACTTGTCCAGTGAGTAAGCTGATAGCCAATTCCTAAATTTATATTTCTTAGGCTGAGAATTTTAGAAGATTGTTCCACCTTACTTTCCCCAGTAAAAGAACCTAAGTCCCCATCGTAGCGAGTGAGAAAATTATAGCCTCCTGTGTAGTAGAAATCTCCTACGTAAGGACTGTAATAAATAGAGAAATAAGAAATATTATTGTAGTCTCTCCTTTGTGCTTGAGTGTTACTAATTCCAACAAATAGGAGTAGTAAGAAAAGCGGAAACAGAGTTTTATAGGAAAATCGATTCGGATTCATCAATAGCGGAATTTGGAGAATAAAAGAGCTGCTAAATTAGGTTTGAGTCAGACTCAACTAAGTAAGGTAACTCAAATATTAGTCCAATCCATTCTATACTTTTAGCAAAAATTAGGAGAATTGAAATTTCTATTTATGTCTGGATTTCAAAACTGCCACAACATCTTCCAAAGAATAGCCTTTTGCCACCAACAGAACTATATAATGATAAAACAAATCGGCACACTCATTCAAGAATAATTCTTCGTTATCGTCTTTGGCTTCTATCACAACTTCAATAGCTTCTTCGCCTACTTTTTGAGCTACTTTATTGATTCCCTTAGCGAAAAGGGAGGAAGTGTAGGATTTCTCATCAGGGTTTTGTTTGCGCTGCTGAATAGTTTCTTCCAATTGCTGAATGAATGTGATATCGATCATCTTGTATTTTGGTTTTGATTTTTTTTGTAATTCAAGCTTGCAGATTTTTTGTTGGGTGAAATCCACTCCCATTCCAACTTTGCCTAAAAATCTAAACTGCTTGGTTTTGCCGTGAAATTAGCTGAATTTCTTTAATTATCTTGAACTGCTCTTTTTCTTATATAATAAAATAGTCTGTCGGCAAGGTAGAAAAGCCAGATTCCGCAGAAATTGGCAAGTAAATCTAAAAAACTAAAAGTACGGTGCGGATAGAACTGCTGAAATAGCTCCTCAGCAATGGAAAATAATGTCATCCAAAAAGGAAATGCAGGAATGAGAAATGATTGAAAATTATACTGCTTTGGAAATGCCCTGAATCCAAGCCAACTTACTCCGCCAAATAAAAGGAAGTGGAGCAGTTTGTCATATTGCTGGGTAAATTGCTGAAATGGCAATATATTCAAATAAGTCGCTAGCACAATTAGTGTGAAAGCCAAAGCCGAAAGGTAAAACAAGGATTTCCACATAAATTAGGACAATCGATTCTGTTTGAAAAAACAACAACTAGTAAATCTAAAATAAACTGAATTTATTTCATTTAATCTATCTCCAAGCAACCTAATTGCAGTTTGGTTTGTAATTTTGTGTAAAGCAAACAAATAAAATCATGAAACTCTCTCATATTATCGCCATTGTAGTAATTGCTGTAGGCATCAGCGTAATTATTTCCACCGCAGGCAACGCCAGTTCCTATGTGAGTTTCGATGAGGCTTTTGAAATGGCTGAATCGGGAGATGAAGCGAAGGTTCACGTAATTGGGGAACTTACTAAAGATGCGCAAGGCGATGTAATTGGAGTGATGTACAACCCGCAGGTTGACCCAAATTACATGGAGTTCACGCTGACGGACGACAAAAACGAAAAGCATAAAGTGATTTGTGTAAACCCGCCTGCATCTATGCAAGATTTCTATAAATCGGAAAAAGTGGTAGTAATTGGCAAGGCAAAAGGGACAGATTTTGTAGCAACCGAAGTGCTGATGAAGTGTCCGTCTAAATATGAGGAAACTGAATTGAAAGGATAAAGCTTTTGCTAAATAGCAGTAAGCTCTCTTTCCAAAGGCAAAGTAATCTTGAAAGAGGTTCCTTTGCCTTCTTTGCTTTTAAAATCTATTGTTCCTTGGTGGAGTTTGATGATTTGCTTTACGATAGACATTCCCAAGCCTGTCGATTTTTCTCCTTCCAAACCCGTGCGACTCGCTTCAGAGAACTTCTCAAACAAATTGGCTTGCAAATCTTTAGGGATTCCAATTCCCGTGTCGGAAATAGTTAGACCAACTGAATCTCCTTCTTGATGTACGGAGACCGAAATGATTCCTTGCCGTGGAGTGAATTTGATGGCATTACTCAAAAGGTTTGAGAGCACTCTCTGAAAACTATCAGAATTCAGGAGAACAGGAGTTTCCTGCTCCGATAGACTCAGTACGAACTCCAATTCCTTAGCCTTCATTTCCTCTAAAAATACCGCCAACTCCAAACCAAGAAATTCATTCAAATCAACTCTTTCTCGTTTCATCTCAAAATTCTCATCTTCCAGTTTGGAGATTTCCAAAAGCTCGTTGATGAGTGTCAAGGCTCTTTTGCAAGACTTCTTCATCATGCTGAAAATTTGCTCATCTTGTTCTACCACTTTTCCCCTCAACTGGAGTTGGAGAATATCAACCATTCCTTGAATATTATGAATTGGATTTCGCAAATCATGGGCAACTGTTCCCAAAATCCTATCTTTACTTTCATTGAGAGCCTGTAATCTTGCCTCGTTTTTCTTGCGTTCGGTAATATCTACCATTGTGCCCAAAACCTTTGTGGTTTTGCCATATTTCGTCAGCCTATTGGCGTTCAATAATAAATGGACTGTTATGCCATCTGGCCTTTCATGAGCAACCTCAATTTCATACGGAATGCCTTTTTTTATCAGTCTTTGCTGATGAAAAATCATGTTTTTCTGGTCTTCAGGAGTCAGTAATTCAAGATAATCTTGTGCAGAAGGAGATGCGTTTTCACGTTTTAGCCCCATAATGTTGTAAGCAATTTCACTCCAATCAGCCTCTCCTGTGCTTATGTCAAACTCCCAACTGCCCAGTTTTGAAATCTCCTGAGTTTCCTTCAGCCTTTTTCGTTCTCTCTTTAGGGATTTATTTTGTGTCTGTATATCATCTCTTTGGCTAGATATTTCTTCTTTCTGCTGGGAAATGATAGCATGCTGTTCTTGGAGTTGATTATTTGATTTCTCTATCCTTTTCCTGTAGGCTTCCCCTTCTTTTCTATAGTAGTTGAAAATCAGAAAAATTAAAGTTGAAATCGCACTAAAAGACAAGACATGAATGAGAGGGAATTTATTTGGAAGAACATTGTATTCGTAATAGAATGAGAAACACCCTATGAAAAACGTGATTAAAAATACAAGTAGAACCTTTCTCGGGCTATTTAGAAAATAAAAAATTAGTGAATATATTACAAAAAAAGAGAGTGAGCTCCCTGTTTGATAGGGTACAAAACAGACAAATGCTACAGTAGAAATTATAGATAGAGAAATCAGAAGGATAACTGCTGTTTTAAATTTCCCTTTTGCTGTAAGTACCAGTAAAATAACACTAATGATAACCCTAGATAAATTGATAAGTGCAGGAACATATCTTTTAGATAAAAAGCCTTGAATAGACAATACCACACACATAATCAATATCGCCAAAGCTGTGGCATTCAGCATTCTGACTCTTCGGTTTCCCGAAAAGTCAAATTGCCCAGAAGTACCTAGGTCAATAAAACGATTCCATTTTTCTGAAAAATAATTCATTTAAAAAAAAATAGTATAAAACTTATCCAAGTAGATTGATAATGTAAAATCTCTCTTCTTGTTGTAATCTCACTAACTACACGTCAAAAAAAATAGAGTAAATGGACTAAGGCATTTGGCAAAGGATTACTTTTCTATGCTTTTTTGATTTATTTTGCCGAAAGATTCATCAAACTTTAAGATAATCATTTCCTTTCATTGGAATAGGACTTACAAATTAGCCTTTTTTTAACCAAAAAACTCAAATATACATGTCAAATATTCGCAACAACTGGACGATAGAAGAGATTTCGGAAATATACCATTCCCCTATTTTAGATTTAATTTACCAAGGCGCAAGCGTGCATAGAGAGTTTAACGATGCGCAAGAGGTTCAGGTTTGCACTTTGCTTTCAATAAAAACGGGCGGTTGCCCCGAAGATTGTGCCTATTGCCCACAAGCAGCTCGCTACCATACTGATGTGGAAGTACAAAAACTGATGGATGTTGATACGGTTTTGCAACAAGCACAAGAAGCTAAAGAAGCAGGAAGCACACGCTTTTGCATGGGTGCAGCTTGGCGAGAAGTACGAGACAACAGAGATTTCGATAAGGTGTTGGATATGGTAAAAGGCGTGGCAAGCATGGAAATGGAAGTTTGCTGCACATTGGGAATGCTCACAAAAGACCAAGCAGAAAAATTGAAAAAAGCAGGTTTATATGCTTATAACCACAATTTAGATACTAGTGAAGAGCATTACGAAGAAATAATCTCCACCCGAAAATATGGAGACAGATTGGAGACTTTGGAGAATGTGAGAAAAGCAAAAATTTCAGTTTGCTCAGGCGGAATTATTGGTTTGGGAGAAACGGATAAAGATAGGATTGATATGCTCCACACATTGGTAACTTTGCCTGAACACCCAGAATCTGTTCCTGTAAATGCACTTGTTGCCATTGAAGGAACGCCAATGGAAGACCAAGAACGAGTTTCCGTTTGGGAAATGGTGCGGATGATTGCCACGGCAAGAGTAATTATGCCAAAAGCAATGGTAAGGCTTTCTGCTGGGCGAGTAACTATGAGCACAGAAGAGCAAGCATTGTGTTTCCTTGCAGGAGCGAACTCTATTTTTGCAGGAGACAAATTGCTCACAACTCCAAACCCAGAAGTAGATGCTGACAAGCAAATGTTCCAAACCTTGAACTTGAAACCAAGAAAGGCATACAAAGGAGCTGCTGCAGAGAAGTTTGAAATGGCTTAGGGAAGGTTTTGCAACAAATGAAAAAGGCACAGGCACTAGCTTGTGCCTTTTTTTGAATCAACAGTTTGTCAATCACAGATTATGAATTACGAGTTTGAACAGGTAGAGTCTGAACGAATGGAGTTGCGGGAAAGGCGAGATTTGGTTGAAAAAGTCAAGTTTTGTTTTGAATTTTTTCAACTAGATTTTAGTACGTTTTACAAGGGCTATTTATTGCTAGTGTACCCTGTTCTCATTTTCTTCATGACTTGGTTTTGGGGAGTTCTCCAAAATACTCGCTCAGCAGATTTTAAATCTACCATGAGGCTCAATCAGGTTTCGACAATTTGCTTGAACGCTTTTTATGTGGGAATTTGGGTTTGGGGAGTTTTTGGAGGGCTGAGTTGAGAGTTCTACTTGCACATTCTCTCCCATTGCCCTTTATCTAACATCACAATTTCCAAAGAAGGAACTTCTTCTTTATAATTTCCAGCCGCTTCAATCATATCTTTATCGTCTTCCTCTACATACCAAAACATTTCAACCTTGGAGTTAGATTTTTTCCTGTAATTATTTAGAGCATCAATCAAATCAAATATTTTTTTCGTAGCCGAAGTATTAATATATGTAAGCCAAAACTCTACTCTAATTTTATTCGGATTTGTTTTTAAGTAAATTTCAATCCAATTAAAAAAGGGCATAAAAACCTCTCCAGTATAACTAGAGTAAGATTGTCCAGAAATTTTAATCAGATTGTCATTCATATTCCCTATAAATGTTGGTTCTGCAGGGTAACTGCCTCCTTTAGAATAGAAATTAAAGTTTTCTAAAATGTTTCCAAATAGGTTGGAAATCAAAAAAATGGCAGTGTTTGTAGAGGAACTAGGATTGTCAAAATACTCATATTCCCAACTATCTGGCAAACCAATAAATCCTTCATAAGTCAGCAAGGCTTCATTTCTGCTTTGATATTCCCGAATCCAATTAACCAATGAATTCCAAGTAGTTTTATCGAAACTATACCATTTGTGAATCTTCAAAATTTTCCTTTTCTCTGAGGCAAAAATGAAAGGGCTATTTTCTTGATTGGGTTTTTGGATTATGTGTAAATCTTCCATGTGTTGATTTTGATAAGGTTTTAAACAAGATACTTATAATCTGTTTTTTGGAAAATTAAAACTCCATAAACCTTCTAAACCGAACTCATATTGGTTTAACTTGCTGTGAATCTGCTAGGTATTATTACAATTATTCTCAACTAACTAGCCGTCCGCAATCAATTTTGGCAAAAAAATGATTGAACTATTCGAGAAACCAATTTGAAATTCAAGCTGATTGAATACGTTGAAGTGTCAACTATGCCAAAATTTGCGGAGTGCCGCCCAGCGGAATAGAGATTGGATTTATGGATTTCCCAATTGCAATTTATGCTTCTTACTTCTCATCAATTAGGGCAGTTGCGAAATCCAACCAAAAAAAGAGGAATAAAAAAAACTCTGTCAGGGTTTCAAACCCTGACAGAGTTGTCAGTTGCAGATAAATAGGTGACTGAATTACTTCAAATCCATTCCCAAAATATCAATTAAGAAAGCGTATTCTCGGGCAATCTCCTTCAAACGCTCGAAACGCCCGGATGAACCTCCGTGTCCAGCATCCATATTTGTTACCAAAAGAAGCGGATTGGAATCTGTTTTGAGTGTGCGGAGTTTAGCAACCCATTTTGTAGGTTCCCAATACTGAACTTGCGAATCGTGCAAGCCAGAAGTAACCAACATTGATGGATATTCCTGCGCTTCTACATTGTCGTAGGGCGAGTAGGAAAGCATATAATCGTAGAATTCCTTGATTTTCGGGTTTCCCCATTCATCGAACTCGCCTGTGGTCAGCGGAATGGATTCATCGAGCATGGTAGTGACCACATCTACAAAGGCAACATCGGCAACCACGGCTTTGAACAAGTCGGGGCGTTTGTTCACGACTGCGCCCATGAGCAAACCGCCTGCGCTTCCGCCATTGATTACGAGTTGGGTGGAGTGAGTGAATTTCTCGGAAATCAAATATTCGGAACAGCTGATGAAATCATCGAATGTGTTTTGCTTGTTGAGGAGTTTTCCGTCTTCGTACCAAGCTCTTCCCATTTCCTGCCCGCCACGAATATGTGCGATGGCAAAAATGAAACCTCGGTTCAGCAAACTCAATCGAACTGTGCTAAAATACGGGTCGTAAGACATTCCGTAAGAACCGTAAGCGGTTAAATAAAGTGGATTATTTCCATCTTTTTCTACGCCTTTTTTGTAAACCAACGAGATTGCAACTTTCGTCCCATCTTCGGCTGTGGCAAAAATGCGTTCCGATTGGTAATCATCGGCAGAGAATTCTCCTAAAACAGGTTGCTGTTTCTGGAGAATTTTCTCGTGCGTTTCCATCTGATAATCGAAAACGGAATTTGGCGTGGTGAGCGAGTTATAGCTAAAACGCAACCATTCTGTGTCGGAATCTGGGTTATAGCCAATTCCCGAAGTGTAAGTTGGCTCGCCAAATGCTAAATAATGCTCAGAACGGTCTTTCCACTCAATAATCCTGATTTGGGTCAGACCGCCTTGTCGTTCTTCCAAAACGAGAAATTTATTGAAAATCTCTACGTTTTCCAGTAAAACATCATCTCGATGGGCAATTACCTCTTCCCAATTTTCTTTACCTGGTTTGGAGACGGCCGTTTTCATTAACCTGAAATTCTTCGCTTTCCAGTTGGTAAGAATGTAGAAATCTCCATCGAAATAATCTACGAAATACTCCAAATCTCGCTCTCTTGGTTGGAGTATTTGGAACTTGCCTTCTGGTTTGTTGGCATCTAAAAACCACATTTCCGAGGAAACCGTGGCGTTGCTAATGATATTTATAAATCCTTTCTGTTTGTCTTTGCCGACTCCCAACCAAAACGTCTCATTTTCTTCTGTGAAAACTAATTCGTCTTGGCTAACTTCCGTTCCTAAAACATGTCTCCAAAGCTGAAACGGACGCAAAGTCTGCTCATCTTGCTTGGTGTAGAAAATGGTTTTATTATCGTTCGCCCAAACAAAACTGCCTGTAACATCTGCAATTTTATCGGCTAGGATTTCGCCAGTTTCTAAATTTTTGAACTGTAAATCATAAATACGCCTTCCTACAAAATCGGTAGAGAAACATAAGATTTGGTGATTTGTACTGACTTTGGAATTAGAAACATTGCAATAAGGTTGCCCTTCTGCCAACTCATTCACATTCAGAATAATTTCTTCTTTTAAGCTGTCGGCAATTGTAGCAAGCTTTGTTAAATCCAACTCTTTCCCAACTTTCTTTCTGCCGAAAATTGGGTATTCCAAGCCGAAATCGTAGCGAGAATAGTAGAGATATTCCCCAATTTTGTAAGGAACAGACTCGTCATCTTTCTTGATTCGGGCTTTGATTTCCTCAAAAAGTTGAGTTTGGAATTCTTCTGTATGTTTCAATTTCTCTTCGGAGTAGGCATTTTCTGCCTCCAAATAAGAAATCGTGTCAGGGTTTTCCCGCTCGTTCATCCAATAATAATTATCGGTGCGCTTGTGGTTATGTGCTTCTAGTATTTTTGCGTCTATTTTGGCAATGGGAGGATTCATAAAAAGAATTTGGAAATGAGTTAATTTGAGAATGTGGAAATGATGGTAAAGTTTGTATCTGTTGCAAAATTTTGCAAATCTATTGTCTTTTTGGCTTGATTGAAACACGGACAACTCCGTGTACAGAGATTTTTAAGTGAGACGGAAATCTTTTCTCCTTATTCCTTACTCTTTTCTCCCACTTTCGGTATTTCAATAAAAAAGGTTGCGCCCTTGTCTTCTTCACTTTCGAGCCAGATTTTTCCTTGGTGGAGTTCTACAATTTGCTTTACAATTGACATTCCCAAACCTGTAGATTTTTCGCCTTTCAAGCCTTCTCTACCTGCTTTAGAGAACCTGTCGAAAATAATGGATTGCAGTTCACTCGGGATTCCAATTCCCGTATCGGCAATGGAAATGAGGATATTATCACTTTGCACTTTTGTGGAAACTTTGATTTTTCCACCTTCGGAAGTGAATTTTTTGGCGTTGGTCATCAGATTCTCAATTACACGAGCAAATTTTGCTTCGTTGACTTGAACGAAAACTTCTTGTTCAGACAAGTTGAGGACAAGATTCAATCCTTTGTTTGAGACTCTGATTTTGAAGGGTTCTAGTGTTTCGGCTATGAATTCCCGAAAATCGATTTCCTCTGTTTCAAGTGTGTAATTTTCTTCTTCCATTTTGGAAATCTCCAACAGTTCGGCAATTAACCCAAGTGCTTTTTCGCAAGAGTTTTTTACCATTCCCATCATTTTTTTATCTTGTTCCGAAGAGTTTTGTAAACTCATTCCTAGCACTTCCAGCATTCCTTTGATGGTTTGAATAGGATTGCGCAAATCATGAGCGACTGTAGATAAAACTCGGTCTTTACTTTTATTAAGTCGGAGTAACTGTTGTTCGTATTCTTTGAGTTCAGTAATGTCTTGAGCCGAGCCAATTATTTCTACAGGAACACCGTCTTTATTTCTTCTGAAAACCAATTCATGGCTCAAAATCCAACGTATTCTACCATCTCCGCCTACCAACTGTTGCAGATACTCGCCAAGCTCTCCATCTTTTTTATTTTTAAAATCATCCAAATACTTCAAAACTCTGTGCAAGTCAGGTTTCGACATTATTTGGGGAAGGAAGTTTTTGCCAATTTGCTTTATTTGTTTGCTGGAATAACCTAAATGTTTGAGTGGATTTCGATTGAAATAGGTGTATTTTCTCCTCTCCAAATCAAAAGTAAAAACAAAATGCGGAGTGAGTCTATTGATTGATTCTATCAGGGCTTTACTTTCTCGCAATCGCTTCTCAGTGTTTCTTACTTGGGTAATATTCTGTGAAACAACCATGACATGTTGAATTGTTCCATCTTTCTCTGTCAACGGCACAGTTCTTTGAATGTATATGTTGCCTAAATAGTTCGTCTCTGAGTATTGTTCTTTGCCTTTGAAAGCCTCTTTACAGCAATGGACAAGATTTTCCATAGGAGCAGAAAGTATTTTCTCAGCCTCTTGCAACGTTCTCCCAATTAATTCGTCAGTATCAATCTTTAATATTTCAAATTCTTTTCCTGAAAGGAATGTAGCTTCTAGGTTGCTATTGTAAACGCCAATTGTACCATTCGGGAAGTTTTTCGCTAATGTTTTATACCGCTCTTCACTTTCAAAAAGTTTATCAGTAGCTTCCTCTAACACCTTTGTGAGAAGTGCCAATTCTTTGTTTTCAAATTCAATTGCCTCAGTTCTCAAATCTTGCTCTTTCTGGAAATGAGCTAATTTCAGCATCACTTTTAATCTTGGCATTAGTAGCTTTTTGCTGACAGGCTTCTCAATATAGTCATTTGCTCCTGCATCAATAGCTTCCTCAATATGGGCCTCCATATCTTTTCCTGTAATCATCAGAATGGGCACATTTTGGCAATTTGCCAACTTGCGAATTGCCCGAATACATTCAACTCCAGTCATTTTAGTAATTTCCCAATCGACAAGAATGAGAACCGGGAAATGTTCTGTTACTAATTCAATAGCATGAAATCCATCTTTGGCGACCACACAGTTATACTGTTCGGCAAGCGACTTCAACGAGTCGGCAATAATTTCTCTTTGCAGAGAATCATCCTCAACAATTAAAATAGTATGTTTCATGAGTAGTTAGTAAATCCATTTTTATAGAAAGCCGTCTAAAGGTAACATTTGTTCGTGAGAAGATTTATCCTAATGTAGTTCCACTAAAATAAGATTGTCTCAAACCTCTTTCACAAGGTAAAAATCTTCCTCATCGTTTGGTTGGATTTTGAGCAAATTAGAAGTTGTCAAGCGAACCAAAATTGACGCTGCTTTTTGGCTGGAGATTTCCGCCTCTTGAGCAAATTGGGCAATGGTAGTTTTACCTTCTCGTTCAATGAGTTGCATCAGTTTTCGTTCCAATTCCCCATATTCAAAAAAGCTATTTCTGTCACTCTGACTTCTCCATTTCAGAATTTGCCGAAGTTCTCTGCTCGCCTGCACGCTTTTGTCTGCCACTCGGAAATACGCTTTTCCAACCTTTTTTTTGAGATTATAGAGCAGAAAGACAGGCTTTTTCTCACTTTGAGAGATTCTGTAAATCAGGATTGTTCGTTTTTGGGTAATCAGAATTTTCTCAATCGTATATTCTGGAACAGGATTGCAATAGGTTTCTATTGCTTCTGTCATGGCATATTCCTCTTCCTCCACATATTTCACTCCGTTGATTTTAAGGTTGTCATCTACACCAAGAATCAGCGTACCGCCCTTGTGATTAGCAAAAGCAACTACTTCTTTCATGATTTTCTGCGGGTCGGCTGCTTTGTGTTTGAACTCCAACCGCTCGCCTTCTCCTCGCTGAACTAGTTTTTCAAGGTCTCTCAATAACATAAAAATATGGGTTTTTGGAAATCCAATTTACAATTTCCTATTTGAACAGAAAAGTAAAACTTAGGTTTCATTATCTGGACTTGATTTAACGACTTTCCCAAACACCGAAGCTTTTGGTTGGCCTCTTTATTTGCTTCTCGTTCCACTCATTTCAACCCTATAATTCATTACTTTGTTTTTCCAATTCTTTGCCCTACCTTCAACTATCTTTGTTGCATTTTCGCTTTTTTATATCTCGGCAACACAAAATAAGGAGATTTTTTTGGCTCTTTTGAGCAATCCTATATTTGATTATACAAGAAGCCATCTTCTCGATGGCTTCTTGTATTTTTACAGCAATCCAAAACTCTAACTCAAAAGAAAACCACCCTCATGAAAAGCGTAAAATTAGCCGATAAAGAGTTCGTTCCTTATTTGTCTGAAGAGAAAGTGAATCAGAAAGTGCAGGAAATGGCAAAAAAAATCTCAGTAGATTATGCCGACAAAAACCCTGTGATTTTAGGTGTTTTAAATGGAGCATTCATGTTCCTCGCAGATTTATCGAAGGGTTTGGAGATGGAAAGTCAAATTACCTTTATAAGATTGGCTTCTTATTCGGGAACGGAAACTACAGGAAAAGTGGTGGAACTTTACGGGCTGGAGTTCGATATTGAAAACCGACATGTGATAGTTGTGGAAGACATTATAGACACAGGCTTGACCATGCAGGCTCTAAAGAAACTACTGGAGAGCAAAAAGCCTGCTTCTGTGAAACTAGCTGTATTTCTTATCAAGCCCGAAGCCTTGCGCTGTGAAATGGAAGTGGATTACTTAGGATTTGAAATCCCCAATGATTTTGTTATTGGCTATGGAATGGATTACGATGGTTATGGAAGGAATTTGGCGAGTATTTTTCAGCTGAAATAATAATTTATTGAGAAAACGTAAATAATTTTGTCATTGACTCCTATCCGTTTGTCTAGTCATAAGTCAATATTTATTTACAATCAATTAAATTATTTCAAAGATGAAATCAAGAACTTTATTTTTCAGCCTTTTGCTCATTTTTTCAGCACAACTTGGCTTTTCACAAATTCAAGAAGGAGCGATTCTTTTGGGAGGACAATTCACATTTAATGTGTCTGAAACCGATTATGGAAGCAACTCATTTAGAGACCCGAGTGAAAGAACAATTTTCATAATTCAACCTCAGCTAGGATTCGCATTGTCTGAAAAACTAATTGTAGGCACCAGTTTAGGATATAGAAATGAAAAAGAGACCAGAACAGATTTTTTTTCCGGAGGTCCCAGTAGCATCGAAGCAACTGAAAACCTATTTGCAGTTGCTCCTTTTGTCAGAAATTACTTTGAAATTTCAGAAAAATTTTATTTTTATCTTCAAGGAGATGCTTCTATTGGTTTCGGAAAAGCCACACTTGAAGACGAAAATGGAAACGAGTTTCAACCAGAAGCTGATTTGACAGCTTTTTCAATTGGTGTTCGTCCAGGCGTAAGCTTTTTCGTATCTGACAAAGTTGCTTTAGAAGCTGAATTTGGCTTTTTAGGGTACAGTCAAGAAAAGTCTAAACAGGAGTTTGATTTTGGTGGTGGAAACTCTGAAATAGCTAAAACCACAGATAGCAATTATGGCTTAAGCTTGAATTCAACCACTTTCAACTTTGGCTTTTCCCTCTATTTAGGAAGATAATCTAAACGACAAACCAGTTAAAAACTCCTCTTCGAAATCCATCGAAGAGGAGTTTTTATTTGGCTCTATCGTGAATTTGGTTAAAAGGTATAACAAAACTAAGATTTGAAGAAATTAGCTTGTTTTTCGAGTTTGTTAAAACTCGAAAAACAAGCAATAAAACTGGTTCAAGCGGGGCTT
>JBLIFI010000019.1:0-21582 GCA_047633715.1 Flammeovirgaceae bacterium | reverse complement strand
TGTTTCTTTTTGGGCTATTCTTCGTTAAAAAAAGTTTGCCGTAGCGGTGCTATGCCAAACTTTTTTGCCTAAACTAGCCTCAAAAATAAACTGCGACAAAACACGCATTTATTTATTCCCCGTTCCTAAGTCAGATACGCCCAAATAGTTTTGGTAAATGGTACTTCCATCTTGCTCAATTGAAATAGCAAGACCCGGAATTTGAAAATACTCTTTCAACTCTAGAAGTTCGGAAGTAAATTTTTCGGCTGTGGAATCCTTCTTCTTATCCGCCTCAGAACAGCTTGAAGTAATTAAAAGGAATATACAGCCTATCAATAATGATTTCATAGTTTGGGGATAATTAACCGAAATACTCCAATTGTAAATATGCAAAAAGAGCCAAGTCAAAAATAATGACTTGGCTCTTTAAAAATAACTATACTATGATTTATTTAAATCCAATCATTTCCACATAAAAATAGAGTATTGCATTTGGGGGAATTGACCTTCCCGCTCCTCTTTTTCCATAGCCCAATTCTGAAGGGATTTTTAGCCATACTTTTGCACCAGGCTTTAATTTGGCAATTCCCTCATCCCAGCCTTTGATTACTCTGCCAGTTCCTATGGGGAATTTGAAAGTTGTACCTCTATCAATTGAGCTATCGAATTGAGTTCCGTCTTCTAGCATGCCTTTGTAGTGGACTTCTACTTCCTGTCCTTTGGTTGGCAACTCTCCACTTCCTTCCTCAAGCATTTTAATTCCCAAGCCAGAGTCTGTAAATATATAACCAATATTCATTTTCTCTTTTGTCCACTTTTTTAAAGCATCTTGAATAAAAACAATCTCCAAAGCGGAAACTTTCATTTTCTTGTTTTTTGCCAATCCTACCAAATACTTTTCATCCACCTCATCTGCCATTTTTATTTGGATGTTCTTCTTCTTTCTCTTGAGCAGGAAATATTCTTTTTTCTCACTGAATTGAGCGCATAAATCTCCGAAAAGAGCATCTGAATAGCAATAATCTACTTTGAAATTTTCTGGAGCTTTTGGGCAGTTATCGCATTGGGCAAAAGATAGCTGAGCAATGCAGGCAAAAAGAATTACTAAAATACTTTTTTTCATGGTTTGGTTTTTCATTTTGGGAAATTGATGAATAAAAGAAGTCCATAAAAACGAGTTTTATGGACTTCAATAATTTGAAATTTATAAGAACTACTTAATTACAACTCGCTTGAGTGCAAACTTATTATCTACATTCAGTTTCAACAAATAAATTCCAGCAGAAGCCGATATTTCTATGTCTTGGTTCGTTAAATTGTCAACTGTTTTTTTCCAGACAACTTTTCCTGTCAAATCTATCAACTCGATAGAAGCAGACTGAAATTTCACATTCGGCAAACTAAAGCTGAATTGACCTTCATTCGGATTTGGGAACACAACCAGTTGATTACTGAGAGATGCATCTTCTGAAAGGCTAAGCACTCCGTTGGGAATGGTTTTGGTTACACTAGCCGATTCGCAAATAGAAGAGTTAGCTATCAATGTCACTTCTTGTGCATCAAATACAGAGTAAGTATGTGTTGGGCTTTCCGTTGTACTTGTGTTTCCATCACCAAAACTCCAAGAATAGTCATCTCCATGAGTCGAAGTATTTGTAAAACTTACAGAGATATTATTTGATGCTACTTCATAAGTAAAATCTGCCACAGGCGTTTGTTTTACTGTCACAGAAACTGTGTCAGAAACAGTTTGCCCATATCCTGTCATAGTGAGTACATAGTTACCAGACTCTATTGCTGTATAAGCTTGCTCTGTTCCCAAAACAGTAGTTTCGCCTTCTTTTACCCAAGAATAAGTAACATTTTCCCAAACTCCCATTGCAGACAACTCTACACTTTCACAAACTGTTTGATCATCTCCTATATTGGTAACTAACTCAACCAATGTAACTGTTTTATCAGATGAAATTTCCCCACAAAGACTATAAGCAGTCAATGTAATCGTATAATCCCCGTAGTTATCATAAGTATGTGTTGGGCTTTCTGTTGTATTTGTATTATCATCTCCTAAATCCCAAGAATAGCTATCTGCATTAGAAGAAGTATTAGTCAATGAAACGGTTCTATTAGTTACTGATGTAATATCAAAACTAGAAATAGTTCCCTCTGCATCATTAATAGTCACCAAAATAGTATCAGAGGCTTCCGTACCATTTTTATTCCCTACAAGTACGTATTCTCCAGAGTTATCGACTGTCAATGTAGGGTTCGTGCCAATTATCGTATTATTTCCAGAAACATACCAAGCATAGCTATCTGCAGATTGAACAGCAGGAGCTATATCTACGCTTTCACAGGAAACTATATCGTCTCCTAGATCCATCGTAAAAACCTCAATAAGACCTATTACAGATATATTATCTATGAAAAGTGTGTTACCGTAATATCCAATATTAGTAAACACAACAGCACTAATATCAGAGTTCACAGGCATAGTTATAGTCTCTCTTCTCCAATCAGCATCTGAAGAAGGTGTAAATAAATCGTCAAGACCACTACCAGTCGTACTCAATTCTTGACCACCCTTTTGCCAAAAGCTTGTAACACCATCACATGTCTGTAGCGACAGCCTTAAAGAGTCTGTAAACACGTCAGGACCATCTTCATAAAACGTATATGATATATCAAAGCTTACTTGAATAGAATCAAACCCTTGAGTATTTAACACAGAAGTAACGAGATCAGACTCAAAGCCATCGAAACTATTGTTATAATTATCTACATAAACAGAACTAGAAGAATTCCTCCCTATCAAATCGACTGTTAGCCATTCGTCTGCGACCTCCCAACCGGAAGCATTTGTATCAAAAGACTCAAAATCTTCTGTAAATGGCAAAATAGAAGGCTCAAAAATTGAGAGATCAACTACAATTGCATCCTCTATAGTAATTGTTTTTGAACCAATAGTACTTGTTACTGTCAATGTCACATCGTATGTTCCTGCTGTCGAATAAGTAACAGTTGGATTCTCCTGAGTAGAAGACCCTACATCAGCGCCCTCAAAAGTCCAAGAATAACCTGTGATTTGTTCTGAATTACTCAAAGCAATATAAGAATCACTATTGAAATCAACTGTAAGTACATTTGTTCCTGAACAAACGTCAAATGAAGTCTCATAGTCAAAACTAGCTACTACAAAAGGATCTCTTGGAACATCAGAAACAGGAACATCTGAGTTTATTAAATCATTTCTAAGCGGGTCATTATCTAAAACAGTTTGCATTCTGTCCTCTTGCCCAGTTGAGAACATATACATACAAGCATCATTCGTATAATCCATGTAGTTCTCCCACATATCTGGCTCATCATCTGAAGCATCTGTACATGTGTTTTGTGAGTCGCTAGGACAACCTCCATTAGAGCCACCGGAATTAGGTGTGTCAGTTACATAATCATCGACACCACATCCGCCATCACCCCAAATATGTCTTAAACCCAACCAGTGACCTACTTCATGAGTAGCAGTTCTTCCTAAATTAAAAACTCCGGCTTCTGATAATTGAGATGTAGTTACTTTATTAGCAGAACCGAAATATCGATGTCCCATTACAACACCATCTGTATCTTCAGATTCAGTAGGAAGGAGTCCATCAACAATTCCCATAGTCGGGAATTGTGCATACCCTAACAGTTGGCCTCCCAAATCTGCCGTCCAAAAGTTAGCATATTGTCTAGCATTCCAAGAAGTCACTGTTTTTACTTGGCTATCGAAAGCGCCAGTATTACTCCAATCAGAAGAACCTCCATTGTATCTAGTTATCCCTGGTTCTGGCAATTCCATTCCATCAGGATCGTGAGTAGCGATTACAAATGTTACCCCTATATTTCCTATTCTATCTTTAAATATATCTCTGACATTTGCGGTATCAGCATTCGTTCCGCTAAAGTCTTCATTTAGAACATCTATTTGAGAATAGACTTGAGCAGCACTAATATTTGCACCTTCTCCTATAGGTTCTCCGTTATGGATTACATGAACAATTACAGGAATCTGATAAGTCATCTTAGTTCTGTTACCAGCACTTAATCTTTCAGATGTTTTAGCCTGAATAAGCTGTTCAATTTCAATCAGCTGAGCTTGCTTCTTTCCATCGTGCCAATTATTTGAATTCTCAAACCCACAATTCCTTTGGGTAGGAACTGTAAAAATCTTTGTCTTTTTTCTTTTCTGGGCTTGCAAATGGCTTGTAGTTACAAAACACGACAAAGTAAAGAGCCACAACAATAGTAATTTATTCATACTTTTTTTGTTTTTTATATTTAGAAAAAAAAATATTCCCCAAATATAGCTTATAAACCTCTATTGAATGAGTAGTTTTTTTAAAAAAAAACTTTCTTTTCCATGACTAACTACTTCTAGTATCATAGGATATACTCAGTTACTTGAAATGATGCTTGAGGGGCCACCTCGATTAATTTAAAATTGAAAAAGGGCGACAGTTTTCAATAATCCTCTATCTCAATCAAAACTGGGGAGAAGTAGATGGTGGTATGTTGTCATTGCACCCTCACGAAAAGACACAAATCAATATATCCCCACTTGGAAGGCGAATGATGCTATTCCGAAGCGATGAAATAGAGCATTAGGTTCATGCTTCCTTCGCACGGAAACGAAAAAGCATTGCTAGTTGGTTGAAAAACGAATAACTATTTCGTGTATCAATTCTATTTAGGAACGGGGAATAAATACGTGTTTTGTCGCAGTTTATTTTTGAGGCTAGTTTAGGCAAAAAAGTTTGGTATAGCACCGCTACGGCACACTTTTATACCCGCAATGGAATTGGAAGAATAGCCAAAAAACAAACAAGAGAAAGCAGCATTTTATTTAATTTCCGTTCCTTAGCTAGTTTAGGTAAAAAAAATTGGCATAGCACCGCTACGGTACACTTTTATACCCGCAATGGAATTGGAAGAATAGCCCAAAAAGAAACAAGAGAAAGTAGCATCTTATTTAATTTCCGTTCTTTAACAACTGTCAAAAAAATAATTCCCGTTAGATTCACTCAACAGATTTTTGGTTCTATCGTGAATTTGGGTATTGAGTGCAATTCATGATTTTGAAGTTTAAGTTATTAAGTTCAAGTGTGGACGCTTGGGAAGCCCCGCTTGAACCAGTTTTATTGCTTGTTTTTCGAGTTTTAACAAACTCGAAAAACAAGATGATTTCTTCAAATCTTAGTTTTGTTATACCTTCTAACCAAATTCACGATAGAGCCAGATTTTTTTTCTATGAATAAAGCCTTGAGGTTATGCAAAGCCGTAAATAACATGACCATTTCTGTAATTTTGATGACGTTTACCTTCGATTCTATCTCTACTTTTGGTAATATTGGGCTTGCTAAGTTTGCGCTGAATAATTTTTCAGGAAACAGATAATCAATTGTTCAATCTACTAACAACCCAGACATAAAATGAAAATCCATAACCTCTTAATACTTTTCTTTCTACTCGTTTTTGCGTCTTGCAATAGTAAAAAAGAAGTTGCTAATGAAGATAAATCCTTAATTGATCTAGATGGCAATATTAGCTTTACAGATTCGGCAGGTAATGCGATTTCAAAAGAAGAGTTGAGTAAATCAACTGGGAATTTTAATTATCAAATTCATGGAATCGGAAACGTTCCCCAATCAGCTCAAGTTTTACATAATGAAGCGAGAGCATTTGGGCAGGCTGGAGATTACAAAAGTGCAATAGAGAAATTGCAAAAAGCTCACGAAGAAGCTCCAAATTGGGCATATCCACCTTATGATTTAGCCTACACCTATCTTTTGCAAGATGACTATGAAAATGCACTCAAATATTACCAACTTACAGATAAAATCGAACCGAAAGGCTTTTATACTTCTAAAATTGCTCTGCATACATTAGGTAGGGAAATGTCTGGTGATTTGAAAGAGGGAGTTTATAAATCGTATATTTCTCTGGAATGGATTGATAATGAAGCCGAGAAAAAGGAAATAACAAAGATGCTCGTCTCCACCTTTCCAGACTTTGCTCCAGGGTGGAATAAATATGCGGTTTTTTTGGAAGGAAAAGAAAGGATGGATGCTCTCGAAAAAGGGCTTTCATTGGACTCCGATATTCAAACAAAAGGCTCACTACTGATAAACAAAGCTTTGAGTTTAAGCGAAGTTGGAAATCACGAAACTGCTTCTGAAATTCTGATGAAAATCATTTTCGATTCCGCATCTACTTTTGGCAATATTGAACTTGCTAAATTTGCATTGAACAATATTTCAGAAAATAAATAATTCAATTTACTAAAAACCCAAACATAAAATGAAAATTCAAAATTTTCTAATGCTCGTTCTCCTACTCATTTTTACCTCTTGCAATAGCAAAAAGAAAGAGGTAATAAACGAAGTAAACCAACTGATGGTGGCTGAGTCTGAAAATAGTAAAGACAATAAAGAGGAGGATGTTAAAACTGAGAATGACGAGACTGCATCAGATTTGAAATCTTTCAAGTTTTGCGACAAAACAGCCTATGTAACCAAATCTACTAAAGCCGAATTTGAAAAACTCTCCAGCCAAAGTTATTCATTAGATGAAACGAAGAACCTAGAAAAGGAGAAGGATTTAGTCGCTAGAATTGGAGACTCTCTTATTTTCAAATTGGCAAATGAGAAAATGACTTACTTGGTAAACAATGTAGGAGAGGGTGTGGAAGACGAATATATTAAATTTCAATTCTTAGGGAATTTACAGCATTCTAGGCAAATGGTATTGAATATTTCTTTTTTTGAAGGAGGCGAGTATTGGATGGTTGATTCTTCATCTGGAGATACAACACGTGTGTTTGGTTACCCAGTTGTTTCCTCAGATAAAACAATGATGCTTGTAGGAAGCGCAGGTTTAGAAGGAGGTTATATATTCAATGGATTTGAATTGTATAACAATAGTAGTCCTCTTACTAAGATATGTTCAATAGAATTATACAATTGGGGGCCAGAAGAAATAAGATGGATTGATAATTCCTCAATTATTGCAAAATCTACTGTTTTTGATAAGAATGCAGAAAGCTTATTTATCACAGAATACTTGAAAGTCTCTTGGCAATAGAAAATTAAATAAACCTCTAACAACCCAAAATAAATGAAATACCAAAATCTCCTAATGCTCTTTTCCTTACTCGCTTTTGCGTCTTGCAACAGCACGGAAAAGGAAACAACCGAAACTGAATCCACCGTAAAAAAAGATACTATTGTGGCAGATAAACACTCATTCGCCAAACCGCAAGAAGCTGTAATGACTCATCTGGATTGGGATGCGGTGGTAGATTTCAACACCAAAACTATTTCTGGAACGGCTACTTTGAAACTCAAAAAATCTAAAGATGCCGAGTTGCTTTTTCTCGATACTAAAGAATTGGATATTCAGAAAGTAACAGACAATGAAGGAAATCCACTTGAATTCAAAGTGCATCCACCCACAAAATATATGGGTTCGGCTTTGGAGATTATATTGAAACCAGCTACGGAATCTGTAGCAATTCAGTACGTAACCAGTCCAACTGCGGGAGCTTTGCAATGGCTTGTTCCTTCGCAGACAGCGGGCAAAAAAGACCCGTTTTTGTTCACACAATCTCAGGCAATTTTGGCTCGCTCATGGATTCCCTGCCAAGACAGCCCAGGAATCAGGTTTACTTACAACGCTAAAGTGAAAGTGCCAAGTAATTTATTGGCTCTAATGAGTGCAGGAAACCCTCAAGCAAAAAATGCAAGTGGAGAATATAATTTCGAGATGAAACAGCCCATTCCAGCCTATTTACTGGCTTTGGCGGTTGGAGATGTTGAATTCCGAGGAATTGGTGCAAGGTCGGGTGTTTATGCTGAGCCAAGCATGATTGAGAAATCAGTAAATGAATTTGCCGACTTGGAAGGCATGATTTCCGCAGCCGAAGAATTGTATGGAGAATACAAATGGGAAAGATATGACTTGATTGTTCTCCCTCCAAGTTTCCCATTTGGTGGAATGGAAAACCCTCGTTTGACTTTCGCCACGCCAACTATTTTGGCTGGAGACCGCTCATTGGTCGCTCTTGTAGCGCATGAATTGGCACATTCTTGGTCGGGAAATCTGGTAACCAATGCTACTTGGGACGATTTCTGGCTTAACGAAGGATTCACAGTTTATTTCGAAAACCGAATTATGGAGAAAGTCTATGGCGAATCTATTGCCGATATGTTGGCACTCATTTCCTACCAAGATTTGCAAAGCGAAGTAGCGGGAATGAAAGTAGGCGGAAGCTATGAAGACACCAAACTCAAACTAGATTTGGCAGGAAGAGACCCAGATGAAGGCGTAACTTCTATTGCTTATGACAAAGGATTTTACCTACTAAAACTGATTGAGCAAACAGTAGGAAGAGAGAAATGGGATATTTTCCTAAAGAACTACTTCCAAACAAATGCTTTCAAAACCATCACTACCGAGCAGTTTCTGAAATATATTGATGAGAATTTACTAAGCAAAGTAGAAGGCGCAAAAGAGAAAATCAGAATAGAAGAGTGGATTTACCAAACTGGTATTCCAAACAACATTCCAATCATCAAATCTGATCGATTCACCAAAGTGGAAGCTGAAGTAAAAAAGTTTGCAGATGGCACAAAACCAAAAGAACTCAACACAGAGAATTGGGTTTATCAAGAGTGGGCGCACTTTCTCCGTAATTTACCAAACGAGCTTGATAAAAAGCAAATGAAGTCTTTAGATAAAGAGTTTGGATTTTCTAAAACTGGAAATAGCGAAGTGAAATTTCAATGGTTGCTTCATGTAATCCGCAACGCACACAAGCCAACTTACAAAGAATTAGAAGCGTTTTTGATGACAGTTGGAAGGCGTAAATTCATTGCGCCACTTTACAAAGAAATGATGGCAAACGAAGCTACACAGGAAATGGCGAAGGAAATTTATCCGAAAGCCAGACCAAATTACCATTCTGTAACTTATAATACAGTCGATGGAATTGTGAAATAAGGATTTGTTTATTGAGTAAAAGAACCTCCTTCAAGTCTGACTTGAAGGAGGTTCTTTTGTTAAATTTTAAGCCAGAAATCTATTTTTTCTTTCTTCTAAAAGCCTTAATTCCCATAACTACAAGTGGTAGTAAAATCAAGAAAGGCCAGAGGTTCGTGAGGTTAACTAAAAACCAAATTAGGTTTTGCCAGCCATTTCTAAACGCTTGTTTGAACTCATAAGAAAAAGTAGTTTCCGTATTGGTTTGTTCGTAGAAAGTAAGCGTGAGTGTAGCAAAGGAAACTCTACTTTCTAAGTATTTCAATCTTCCTTCGGTAGATTCTATTTCCGAACGAAGAGCTTCAATCTGCTTTTCGATTTCCAATATTTCGGAGATTGTATTGGCTTTTTTCAAAAGTGCCAGATATCTAGTTTCCAATTCCTTTTTGGTTTTTAATCTTGCTTCTACATCCAAAAACTCTTCGGTTACATCTTTTACCTTAATTTCCTTGCTGTCAACTGTCTCTACACCAGAAATTATTTCGTTAAGTAAGCTGTCAAATTTTTGTGAAGGAACTCGAATAACGACTGTATTGCTAATTCGATTTGGAGCTTTATATATTTGGTCAGAAGAAATGTAAGCCTTATACTTTTTTACACCCTGTGAAATCTGATTTTTTACGGATTCTAAATCACCTGTTCGGAATTCCACATAACCTTCTTTCATGAGTTTTCTTTCGGTAACTCCAGTATTTGCATCTTCCTCTATTTTAGTGTCAGAATCACCACCTCCCTTGTATTGCTGTTTGTTGTCCTCATATTGGCTTTGGCAAGAAACAACATTGATGAACAGCAGAAAAAAGAAGAATTTGGATAAAATTTTCATTATTTATTGAATTGGATTAAAATTCGATTTCATAGTAGATGATACAGTTCAATGTCCAATTCCATAAATTTTCATGTTGTTTCTTCTTACAACCTTGTTGTGCCTTCTGAGCTAGATGTCAATATTACAAATCAAAAAAATGGCTCGTTTGTGCAAAGTTCTTCTTGGAGAGCTTTACACAAACGAGCTTTATAGTTAATTCCGTGTGATTGGAAAGGTTATTCGTTATTCTTGGCAGTTATTACAATCACGCCTCTGTCTCCATTTTCTCCGTATCTTTCTGCTCCTTCTTTTGGAGTGAGCATGAGAACCGACTTTATTTTGTTCTTTTTCAAATTCAGAATAGTTGCTTTATCTTTTTGCTCAACTATACTTCCATTCAATACAATGAGCGGGTTTGGATTTGTCTCTAGGAAGCTCTCACTCTTCTTGATTATCTTTTTCCAACCGAGGTAGGATTCTTCTTTAGTATCAATCTCAATAACTCCATGCTTGCTAAGAATCCCGTATCTCGCATTAGCTTTTGCTCCCTTCAAAACATTGATTTTATTAATTTCTGAAGGGTCAATTTCCATATTTAAAAATGGAAAGCTAAGAACCAAGCCATCTACAACGTAAAGAGGCTGATTATTTGTAAGCGGTATTTTTTCCGAAATAAGAATTGATTTTGTGGATTTTCTCTTCTTGTCAGTTTCGTCTGCAATTTCTTTCAGCTTACTGTTTTCTTGAGCAAACACATTTGTGAACCCGAGCAAAGCCAAGGCGGTAAGTAGTAAAAGGAACTTTCTCATAGTTTTTGAATTAGGTAGAAATGATTGATTTTAATTAAGACAAATAAGTCAATGTAATTGACAATTTATTTGTAAATATTTTCTATTTGCCCATTCACTCTTACCATTATATATTCGTAGGAATAACCTCAGGAACGGAGAAATAATAACTTATCTAGTTCTCTTGTTCCTTTTTGGTCTATCCTGCGTTAAAAATATCGCCATAGCGATGCTATGACTACAATTTTTGCCTAGGCTAGCCTCAAAAATAAACTGCGATAAAAAGCAACTTATTTTTCCACCGCTCCTTAACCAGATTTGACTCAACTATGAATAACCTCATTTACGAATTAAAAGACCGAGTTGCTTATCTCACACTAAACAGACCTGAAAAGAGAAATGCGTTAGGCTCAGAGTTGGTTGCGGAACTGACAGAAGCGTTTGCTCAAATTGCCAAAGATGATTCTGCCAAAGTAGTTGTACTGAAAGCGGCAGGAAAGGTTTTCTGTGCGGGAGCCGATTTAGCTTATCTACAAACATTGCAGAGCAACACTTATGCAGAAAACTTGGAGGACTCACTCCAACTGAAAAAGCTTTTCCATACCATTTATACTTTCCCAAAAGTGGTGATTGCCCAAGTTCATGGTCATGCCATTGCTGGAGGTTGTGGTTTGGCGAATGTCTGTGATTTCGTTTTCTCTGTTCCGAATGTAAAATTTGGTTATACGGAAGTAAAAATCGGCTTTATTCCCGCTATTGTAAAGGTATTTTTGATTCGTAAAATTGGCGAGTCGAGAGCAAAACAGCTTTTGCTTTCAGGAGATTTGATTGATTCCCAAACTGCTTTTGATTACGGAATTGTCAACTATTTGGTGGAAGCAGAAAACTTGGAAACGGAAGTAAATACTTTTGCACAAAGGCTTTGCACTCAAAACTCTGCACAATCTATGAGTTTGACCAAAGAGATGATTGGCAAAATCCAAGAAATGAATTTGGAAGATGCGCTTTATTACGCTTCGGAAATGAATGCAAAAGCACGAGCCAGCGAAGATTGCAAAAAGGGAATTGGGGCTTTCTTGAATAAAGAAAAGATTGAATGGACTTGACAAATAGTAAATTGGCGGGTAGTGTGAAATAGGCAATACTTCTTATGGATATTTCTGTACAAGCGGATGCTCAATGCTGTCAACTTAGTGGTTTAGCTTAGCACTTACGTACCAAGCTAAGGATTTGTCGTCCCTTTGGGACTTTCATGAGAGTCCCAAAGGGACGAAATATATTTAGGGCAGGACGTGAGTCCTGTCCCAATTTGCTTAAGTTGACAGCATTAAGCGGATGCTTGCGCTATAGTTTTTATTCTTTTTAGCATTACCAGTTTCAAACTGCCAATTAGCGAAGTAGTAGAATGGTTTCTCGGCATTTTGCAAAAGTTGGCGTGAGACACGTCAACAAGGATTATGGTTTATTTCTGTCAACCACTTGTGTTTAACTTATTTTATAACGGAGTTTTTAAAAGATTCCTTCTCGTTTATGGCTTTCAGTTAACACCACAACTAGCCGTCCGCATTCAATTTTGGGGAAAGGAAAGCGAAATTGATGCTGGAGTTTAATAGGATTGAGTTTGAGATAAAAAGTGTTCAAATTAGCAAACCGCTCCCCAAAATTGGCGGCACACGACTGGCTGACTTAACTTTCAGGAGTTGATGGCGAGTTTCGAAAGTACTGTTTTCTGCTCATCAATGAACGAATTGCTAAATCCAACAAAAAACAGTTGAAAACTAGAGATGAAGTACACAATTCTATTATGAAAGCCGCAGACTGGCGGATCTAAAGACACCGCCAGCTACTTAAATTTTTTGGTTCTATCGTGAATTTGGGTATTGAGTGCAATTCATGATTTTGAAGTTTAAGTTATTAGGTTCAAGTATGGACGCTTGGGAAGCCCCGCTTGAACCAGTTTTATTGCTTGTTTTTCGAGTTTGTTAAAACTCGAAAAACAAGCAATTTCTTCAAATCTTAGTTTTGTTATACCTTTTAACCAAATTCACGATAGAGCCAATTTTTTCTATTTAATAACAGAGTAAATTAGCGAAGTGGTAGAAAGTAGAAACTATTCAGGATTCAAAGATGATAGATTTTTCCAATTCGCTATTTCAACAATTCGCCAAATGAGTAATTACGAACAACCATTCTGCAAATAATGTTGTATAGACCAGAAAGGATTTGGTTTGCTGTTAAAATCGGGTTAAATTATTCATCTGATTATTACAATAATTAAAATCAATCTAATTTCAACAACATTCGGAATGAAAAACTAACTGTCAGATGGAAGAAACTAGCAAAAAAAAGACCTACACAGAACGTGAAAAAGTAGAAATCTTTGATGGGGAATTCATGCCTCACATAGATTCTATGTATAATTTCGCTTATAAACTGGCAACAGATGAGGAGGATGCGAAAGATTTGGTGCAAGAAACCTATATGAAAGCATTCCGATTCATTACTTCTTTTGAGAAGGGGACGAATGCGAAAGCGTGGTTGTTCCGAATTCTCAAAAATAGCTTTATCAACGAATATAGGAAACGCAGTAAGCAACCTGCCAAGGTAGATTACAATGAGGTGGAATCTTATTACAATTCCGCTAATATTCAGCACGATATTACGGTGGATTTGCGCTCTCAGACTATGCAGAACCGCATTGGAGATGAGGTAACGAATGCGCTGAACTCTTTAGCGGTAGATTTCCGAATCGTAATTATTTTGTGCGATTTAGAAGGTTTTACTTACGAAGAAATGGCAAAGATTTTGGATATTCCAATTGGAACTGTTCGCTCTAGGTTGCACCGAGCTAGGAACTTATTGAAAGAGAAACTGGCAGAATATGCTTCAAAAATGGGTTATAAAGCAGCCTAACTTATTTTTCGGGTAAAAAACTAAAAAAACCAGACTATTGGGAAACTTTTATGAGCTAAATCTTCTTCTCTATACAACCATAGAGAAATATTATCACTTGCGTTCATAATCTATGAAAGCCCACTTTTGCAAGATTATAAAATTACCATGTATGAAAAATAGCGACAACCAAGACTCTTTAGACTGTAAGGGATTTGTAGAACTAATTCACTTAATTGCTGACGATGAGGCTAGCGAATTGCAGAAAAACTTATTTCGTGCGCATGAGGAAAAATGTGGGCATTGTGCGGAATACTACAATATTGAACAGTCTATGATTGATGTTGTGAGAAATAAATTAAGAAAGGAGTGCTGTCCAGAAGGATTTGCCAACTCGGTAAGAGAGAAAGTATTGAATTCCTAAAGCAGAAATTCTACTTTCCATATAAAAAAAGGAAGCGGATTCAAGTTTTAAACTTGAATCCGCTTCCTTTTTGCAATTGCCAAAAAATCTTGGTAGAAGAAGCAAGGTTACTTTATGAATACTTTGGCACAAGAAAAGCTTGCATTATGTTTATTATTCCTTTAACATTACCTGTTTGCAACTACGAAAAGCGTTACCTTCCTAATTCAACAATCTCGAATTCCATTGTGCCTCTAGGGGTTTGAATTTCAGCAGAATCTCCAGGTTTTTTGCCTAAAAGCCCTTTTCCGATTGGGGATTTAATTGAAATTTTCCCTGCTTTTAAGTCAGCTTCCTCTTCGGCAACTAGCGTATAAGTCACTTCTCTTTTGCTGCTCTTATCCCTGATTTTCACTTTGGAAAGAATGGAAACTTTGGTTAAATCTATGTGAGATTCATCCAAAACTCGTGCATTAGCCATTACGTGTTCTAGCTTATGTATTTTAAGTTCCAACAGACCTTGCGCATTTTTTGCGGCATCATATTCTGCGTTCTCACTCAAATCTCCCTTATCTCTCGCTTCGCCTATTTCTTTGGCAATACTTGGTCTATCCACCGTGCGAAGAGTGTGTAATTCTTCAGTCAGCTTATCAAAACCTTCTTTGGTGTAATACGTGTATTTTGACATAATTTTAAAGTTTTATTCCTAAAAAACACAACAATTTAAAAGCAATAGACTTTACGAAGCCAATGCAATTGAATTGCGACATAGATTGGGTAAAAAAGAACGACTCACAGGTTTGCGAGCCGTTGGCTATTTTCAGTATTTAACTAACTGCAAATTTACTAAAAAAGTTGGTTTTTTCAAATGAGTTGGATATGAATGTTAATAAAAGAAATTCATATTGTGAACGAATATCAATCTAAACCTTTCTTTTTCTCAATAATATATTTGATGATTAGAAATGCGCCTACACTAGAGAAATCTATCTTTCCTGCCAAGGCAAAACCGCCATCCTTCGTGGCAACGATGGAACGAGCAGAGTCTTTTTCCTCTCCTCCGAAAACACCTTTCCATTTTAATTTCAAATCGAAATCAAAGACCAACGCCCAAGTATCTGCTTTTCCCATTCCTTCCGAGGTAGTGAAGCCTGTAACGGCAAACTGATTATTTGGCATAATTACAATGCTTCTGCCTTTTTCAAACTTGTTTCCACCGAATAGGAACTCATCTAACAAATTCCCATTTGGGTCGGTTTTCACGAGCCACAAATCACCATTTTTTTCTGGGTTCCTGCTGAATCCTACGGCAATTAAATCTTTATTTGGCAATTCAACAAAATCATGAAAAGCATCTAAATGTTTCGTTCCAAAAGTCTGTTCCCATAAAAGTTTTCCGTTTGGAGATAGTTTAACAAGCAAGCCATCTTCCCTTCCCAAACCTTTCGAGCCTGTGAAACCTGCAAGCACAATAGATTTATCAGAAATCTCTCGAATTCCATGCGCATTTTCTCTGTTTACGCCCGTGATTTCGTGTCGCCATACCTCATTTCCTTTGGCATCTACTTTTATGAGCCTGAAATCATTATTCTCTTTTTTCGGATTGAAAGTCATTCCCAACACAAAACAACCATCTGAGGTTTTGCAAATTGACTGCCCTTCATCCCATCTTTTGTCTCCAAAAGTCTTTTTCCAAATCAGTTCTCCTATGGGGGAAATCCGAACAAGCCAAGCATCAGTTTTCCCTGCTCCTTCCGAATCGGTCCAGCCAACTGCTACCCAATCTCCGTTGTCGGCTTCTACAATTTCCACAAACTCATCCCAGCCTTTTCCTCCATAACTTTTCTCCCAAAGCCTTTTCCCACTATCATCCACCAGAATGAGCCAAGCATCGGCTTTTGCAGAACGTGGTCGGATTGAGTAACCTGCCACAAGCAAATCCCCATCAGACAGCTCTATAATAGAGCGAGCTTCACTCAGGTTGGATTTAGTGAAATACCTTACCCAATCTCGCTCAAACTGCGCTTGTGCAATTTGGTTGGAGAATAGGAAAAAGAAAAAAATGAATAGTTTTTGGAGCATTATTTAGTAGTGAGTAATTGGTAAAAAGTAGTGAGTATAAAATTCGAATTTATTGGAGTTTGAATTTTATTGGGCGCATCTCAAAATGTCGCACACTAAAAAAGTATACGCTGGCAGCAGAGGTGTCGATGGCGACAGCATCGGCTGTCCGATCCCAGCAAACCCTGCCAGACGTTGGGTTTATTAGAAATCTAGTATTCATAGTGCTCCATTATTTCATTTAAAAAGTGTATTTTAATTTATTGCGACAAAATGAGATGCGCCCATTTTATTTGTCGATAAAATGCAGAAGTATAATTTATGAGTGGTAAATTAATTTCGTCTCAGCACTTACCAGTTTCAATATGCTTCAAAAAAGCAAAACCCATTCTATACAGAATGGGTTTTGCTTTAAATATAAATCTTTGATTTAATCACTTGAATCTGTCTGATGTCAATATTTTTTAAATCGTACATCTAAACTCGTACATCTTTTTAATATTCCCAAAGCGTAGCTTCATATTCAAGTAGTTTGAAAACCGCTTGCTCTGCAGCCATCAAGGCAGCTCTTCCGCCATTATACATATCTACCATCATACCATTTTGTGGGTTCTCATATTTCACTAAAGTGCCATGCCACAAATGTAGCGTAAATGCATCTTCTAGGTTTCTATGCTCAGCAGAGTTTTGTGTGTTGAACCAAATTGCTTTAGGATTATTCTTGAAAACCTTCTCTACCAATTCTTTATAGCTGAAAGACCCTAAAACTCTATCCACACCTGCTTTTGTTTGCTCGCCAGGAATGATAATGGAAATTGCCTGAAGGTCTTCATACATTCTAGAACGCCTTTTATCGAAAATCAAATCTTCTTTGATTTCAATAATATAGAGCTGGCGTGGAAAATATTCATCTACTTGTGTTGTTGTTTTGGTGGATTTATCATCTTTCCAAACTTCATCATTATCCTCAAATTTATCGAATTCGTCTTCTTCGCCTTCAGTTGGTATTTTCAAGTTCTCCATAAATTGCTCCAGAGACATTCTAGTCTCCAAAGAGTCACTTAGAAATGGGCGTATCGTGCCAGATTTTACGGCATTTACTAACAAAGCAGTAATCTCGTTCTGTTGCGCAAAGAATGGATAGTTCTGCTTGGTTCTCAAATCCATTCTGAACCAAAGGCTTTTTTTGAACATTTGGTCATCTTTTCGGATTGCCCTTACCGACCAAGGATTATAACTATCGTCTTCCTTCTCTTGTGCAAAAGAAGCAAATGAAACCAGTAAACTGGCAAACATGAATAAGGCTATTTTTTGAACTTTTTTCATCACAGGTTTTTATGGTTTCTAGAAATGATTCTGGAATATTTATATCCAATAATCGAATTACTGTCAAAGTTTGTGAAGTGTAAAAGACAAACACTATTCCAAACTTAAAACTAAGTGATAAATGAGTTGTGAATGAGCTTGCAAAACATTCCTATTTCCCCAAGTCTAATTAAAAATGCTTTCTCGTGAATAGCTTTGTCATGGGCTCTCCGAGAAGGTTTGCTAGTTCTTGTGCATCTTTCTCATTTTCAAAATCGCCCAACAATACACGATAAGACTTACCTTTTTTATCCCAACCTGATTGAATAAAAATATTTTGGAAGTGAAGTCGTTCTAGCATTTGTGCTTTTTCCAACGCATTTTCTGGCTTGTCGTAGCTACCAACTTGCACGGCAAATCCTTTAGGCTTGGCTAATTCTCCGGTTGGCAAGTAGGTGTTTACAGGTTTGAATTTCTCTTCTAAAGTAATGCTTTTAGTATCGCCAGTATTCTTTACAAGTCCATCATTTGTAGTGCTTGCTCCTTCTTTCTCAATATAAACTGGTTTCTCCACAAATACGTATTTCACAGTTTCCCCAGGTTTTTCTTTTTCCTCTTCTACCTTCACTACTTTTTTTACTGTACTTTTCACACTTTCCAATACTTCCATTTTCACATCTGTATAAAACTGCCCTTCCATTCCTAAAGCCATTGCTCCTGCTTTGGTCAGTTCTGCCATTTGCTGGTTGGATTGTGGGCGGTCATTGATGCGTACATTGATTGATTTCCCATTATTCAAGTTCGTTACCTTTACCAGCGTCCCGAATGGCAAAAATGGATGCGAGGCAGTAAGTATATTCATATCATAGCGTTTTCCACTATCGGTTACTCTTGCACCTTGGCTATCGGCAAAATAAGTGGCTTTTCCTCGTTCTAAATAACCGACTTCGCCAGCCACTTGCGCTTGGGCAACGCCCTGAAAAATAAATAATAGAACTGCTATTGAAAGATTTTTTTGCATAATCTGTTTTTGTTTGTTTAAAAAATGAACCTTCTATTTCAAATTAAAGGTTATGGTTTTTTTTAAGCCTCTCTTCTAACTAACTAGATGTTAGAAATAAGAAAATTCACAATTTGAAACTCAATTTTGAATAAAACGCTTTTGGATGTGGGAATATTGTGTTTTATTGAATTTGAGAAAATCAGCTTGCTAATTTTGTATTTTTGAATGAGAAAGCTTGATAATAATCTTTCCTATTCACTTCTGTATTTGCAATGGAATGCTAAAACAAAAATGGCTCTATCGTGAATTTGGTTAAAAGGTATAACAAAACTAAGATTTGAAGAAATTATCTTGTTTTTCGAGTTTGTTAAAACTCGAAAAACAAGCAATAAAACTGGTTCAAGCGGGGCTTCCCAAGCGTCCACACTTGAACCTAATAACTTAAACTGCAAAATCATGAATTGCACTCAATACCCAAATTCACGATAGAACCACAAAAATGAATCCTAGCACAAATTCCGTTTATGTCCTAAAATCCAAAATTAGTCCTATTTGGTTACAGCATCTGTATGTGTAATTTGTTGTAAATGAAATTCTCAAAGTCGAATTTGATATTTTGCTGGCAAGATTTGCAAATTCCATTTCCTTCACACCAACATGAGCCAGCGTGAGTAATCTCAATATCGAAAACCTCTTCTAACTCTTCTGGAATTGCGCTAAGCTTGGCACGCCTAGAGTTGTCAGGAAAATAGTTTTGACATTTGTTGCAACTCATACTATTTACTTTACGGTTGTCTTTCTATGGTTTTTACTGAATCGGTAGCCTTACCGTGAATGTAGCTCCTTCTCCTTCAGAACTTACAAGATTGATTTCCCCTTCGTGCTTTTCTACAATTTTATTGATAATACTCAATCCAAGCCCGCTACCTTCTCCTGTTGCTTTGGTAGTGAAAAATGGATTGAAAATTCGGTCTTGGATATTGGTAGGAATACCTTTTCCATCGTCTCTTACCACAACCTCTATGAAATTGCCTGATTGGCAAGAAGAGATATATAGTTTGCCATGTTTATCCATGGCATGCATCGAATTTTGGATTAAGTTAAGCCAAACCTGATTCAGTTCATCAGGAAAACAGTTGATATTGGGAATAGGTGTTAATTCTTTTTCTAACTCCACTCCTATTTTCAATTGATTTTGAAGAATGGTCAGAGCCATTTCTATTCCATCATTTATATTGGCTTGCTCACGTTCTTCTTCATGCGAATTATGGGCATAGGTTTTAAGAGCCATTACGACTTTAGAAGCCTTTTGAGATGCATTCAAGGCTGTCTCATTACTTCTTAATATTTCATTTGTACGTTTAGTAACTTCCAAAATCAACAATGATTTATCAGATTTCAGTATCTTAAGTAAGTTGTTGTCTAGGCTCTGAATACCTAATCGTTGCAAATCTCTTGATAAACCTTTATCACTCATCGGAAAATGTTCTGCTAAATTTAATTCAAGTAGTTTCCTTTGCTTTCGGGCTTGGCTAGTACTCAGGATAGAGGATTCATCTTTGCTGTAGGAAAGCAATTGACCAACCATGTCAAAGTCTATCTCATCCATTTCTTTAGCAACTTTTGACAGCAATTCAATAAATAAACCTATGCTATGTTGTGCAGATTGAGTGGAAGATTGGATGGCCCCTAATGGTGTGTTCAATTCATGTGCGATACTTGCTGTCAATTGACCTAAAGAAGCCAATTTCTTAGAATCCAACAGCTTTTCGGTTCTTTCTTCTACCATATTAGAAAGTTCATTGTTCATGTCTGCTAATTTTTGCTCAGCTCACGTTTTCTTCCAAATATTGAAAATAAGTAAAATAACAGCACTCACAAGAATAAAAAATATTACCAAAGAAGCAATTGCCACCTCCTTGTTCTCTTTATAGAACGAAGATGGCTCATTGTAAATAAAACTTCCTTTTGGCAACTTATCTAAATCAATACCATATTCCATCAGCTTCTGGTAATCGAAATAGGGCGTGTAAGTTGCCTTATCTCTAATTCCCAAAGAGTTTATATCAACCCCTTCAAGCACTTTTTTGGCAAGTGTTCCAGTTTCAAATCCATGTCGGTAAGGATCATTCATACTTCCTCCCAAAACTCCATTTCCTATCAGCAGACCGCCCCACATTCCATAAATAGGAGCATTGCTTGCAGAGGTCAATTTTACGAATTCCTCATCGTAAGAAAAATATTTCCCTTCCCTATCTTTATGAATCGCTAACATCAAGAATGCGTCTTCTTCTTTCGCATTCGCTGACTTTTCGTAAAGTTCTTCTAATGTAAGATTGTCTAAAACCTTTATATTCACTTTAGATTTATTGGGTTGCTTTGACCATTTTTCTTGAGCAACTTTGGCATGTTGCACCATTTTATGCCCCAAATCAGTTTGGTCTCCAAGCATATAAATGGTTTTTACATTTGGTTGAAGTTGGTAAATCAAGTCCAAATTCTCAGCCACCGACATTCCTTCTAAAATTCCAGCAACATTTTTTACCGAACTTAAAGAAGCCTTTTCCGCTACATTCACTCCGCAAAAAATAATGGGTGTCTTTGGATTGATTGCTTCTCGGAACTCCAGCATGAATTCCAAAGCAAAATCATCAGAAACAATAATTATTTCAGGAGAAATTTCTCTGCACTTGTAAATCAGAATATCCACCAACATTTTCCTATGGATAGAGTCATCAGAAAACCTTCGGCTATCCATGTATTCCACATGGATAGCCGAAGGTTTTAGTGTTTCTTTAAAAACATCCTCAATTCCCCTAGTCAGTTCAGCAGTCCATTTGAATTGGGCGTGGTAGGAATTCAGTAAAAGCACACGAGTAGAGTCATCAAAACTCTTTTGTGAGATTGCTTCGCTTGTAAAAAAAGCAAAGTAAAAAACAGAAAATGCTTTAGTGTGGATAACATTTATGATGTTTTTGCAGGAGAATTTGGCTCAAATGTAAAAAATATTTCGCTCAGATTTCATTCTGGTAATTCCAAGATTTACCTGATATAATACGATTCTAGCTTTAGCTCAGTAAATTATTTAGAGTCTTAAAGTAGCATTATAAGTCTGAATCAAATGCTTGATATAGACTGTACAATCGGACGTAAAAAGTTCGTTGACTTTTTGGACTTTAATTTGAGTGTTTTATTCCGTAATTTCTCCATACAAATTCATTACTCTTCAACGCATTGTTGGTTTTTTTGTAAGTAATGTCCT